>NZ_JAFNPD010000003.1:4436-281526 GCF_026535825.1 Lactobacillus sp. B4026 | reverse complement strand
ACCCCGCTGTTGCCTTTTTTACAACAGCGTTTATTATCTTACTAAACTAGCTCTTAGTTGTCAACTAGTTTTTTCGGATTTTTTTACTTGAGCAGTTAACTCACGCTAGCTCTCTCAAGCACAGATAATACTTTACTCTTTTTGCTATAACACGTCAAATCTTAGATTTTGTTCGTTATTTACTAATTAGAAAAGTAAAATTAGTTTTGTCTAATGGCCATTATTACCTATTTTTTCTGATTTTTGACTACTTATTGGGCTAATTATTCGTAATTTGCCTTTTTTGAGCGCAACATTTTGCGTAAAAAGATGGAAATTTTTTTGAAGAAAACAAAAAAATCCCGTAAAAAGGGATTTTATTTCTTAGATTAAGCTTTCTTCTTTGGTAATCTTGGTCATTCCATTCATGTAAGGAACAAGTGCTTCAGGAACAGTAACAGTTCCATCTTCATTTTGGTAATTTTCCAAAATAGCGGCAACTGTCCGTCCTACAGCCAAACCAGAACCATTTAGTGTGTGTGCCAAGTGTAATTTACCTTCTTCATCACGGTAACGGATTTGTGCACGACGAGCTTGGAAGTCAGTACAATTTGAGCAACTAGAAATTTCACGGTACTTATCTTGAGCTGGCATCCATACTTCCAAATCATAAGTCTTTGCACTTGTAAAACTGGCATCCCCAGTTGATAAAGCAACTACATGGTATGGCAAGTTAAGTTTTTGTAATAAGTGTTCTGCATTCTTAGTCAGTTTTTCTAATTCGTCCCATGAGTCTTCTGGTTTGCAGACCTTAACCATTTCGACTTTTCTAAACTCATGCATTCTAATTAGACCCCGGGTATCACGGCCTGCTGATCCAGCCTCACTTCTAAATGCTGGTGACAATGCAGTTACATTAATTGGCAGTCTATCTTCGTGAATAATTTCGTCACGGAAGTAGTTAACAAGTGGTACTTCGGCTGTTGGAATCAAAGTTAAGTCTAGTGGCTTATCTGGATCATCATTATCGACAATTGTATAAACATCCTCACGGAACTTAGGGAATTGACCTGTTCCTTGCATTGATTCGTCATTAACTAGGTATGGTGGTATTACTTCGGTATAACCTTCCTTAGTATTTTCGTCTAAGAAGAAGTTAAAAACCGCTCTTTCAAGCAAAGCTCCCGCACCTTTATAGTAAACAAAACGTGCACCAGAAACTTTAGCACCACGATCCCAATCTAAAATATCTAAATCAGTACCGATATCCCAGTGAGCCTTTGGCTTAAAGTCTAACTTGGTTGGCTCATGCCATTTACGGATTTCTTCATTATAGCTTTCATCTGGTCCAATTGGATCTGAATCATCTGGGAAGTTAGGCAATCTGAGTAAAATGTAATTTTGTTTTTCAGTTAACTTCTCGACTTTTTCGTCTAATTCTTTAATTTCCTGTCCAACTTGCCGCATTTCAGCAATTGCATTTGAAGCGTCTTCCTTATTTCTTTTAGCTTCAGCAATATCTTTTGAAACCTTGTTCCGCTTAGCCTTTAATTGTTCACTACGACTTAAGCCGTCTCTGCGCTCGGCATCAATTTTGACTAATTCATCAAGTTCTTCGGGCTTAATGCCACGTCTACCTAATTTATCCTTAGCCCAATCAAGATTCTCACGAATCACTTTAATATCTAGCATCTTTTTACCTCCATCAAAAAAGCCAATTCATCCCTCAAATTGGGACGAATTGGCTCTACATGGCTTCGCGGTACCACCCAGTTTCAGTCATTAGCATGACTGCACTTCATTAAGTTGGCGATAACGGTGCCGCAAACCGTGTAACTATTAATTACCCACATTAATGGAATCTGGAAACGACCTCTGTCCACTTTCACCACTACGTGCACTCTCTAAAACAGTCTTAGGATTCCGTGTTTGGATATTATTTTAAGTCATTCTCTTGTTTTTAGCAAATACTATTTCTACTTATATGAAGTATTTTGAAAAAGCAAATCATCTATTACCTTTTTTAGCTTATAATACTGATTATCAGGAGGCCAAAATGAAAATTACTAATCTACCTAAAAAGACTTGGCAAAAAATATATGATTTCCAGATTCTTTTTTGCTTACTTGCAGAAGTATTGCTGATGGTGAGCGGCTTGCACAACGCAACAAAGACGAAAAATCAGGTAACTGCAATTATTTTACTTGTGCTTTTTTTAGCACTCACAGTTTATGTTCAAAAAATGAAAGTTAAAAATAAATTCATTTACGAGTTTACGCGGTGGCTAAGCCTACTTTTTGGCCCCGGCATCCTTTGCATTTTTTGGCTAAAAATCGGCAACTTGCTTTTAGTGCGTTTGCCCCAAATTGAAATTATTTGGGTACTGCTATTATGGGCAGCGTATCTTGGTTTGCTACTACCAATTGCCATGGTTTATGCCGCCCAAATTAAGAACTGGTTCTTAAGACTGCTGGCTGTTTTCTTACTAGATATCCAATATGGACCCGACAGTAAGTTACAAGTTGCTAGAAGTTTCAAAATTATGCATTCACTTACGGGACAAGGAGTAATCGCGGCCATTAGCCTATTTATCTTGGCATGTTTTCTAGGAAAGGCTTGGGGCTTTAGGTTTAATCCCAACTTGAAATTTAACAAAAGCCAAAACTTCCAGCAAGTGACTTTTGTTTTACTCATTCTTTTTACATTATTAGACTTGTTTTACAACTGCTTTAACGCTTATTCCAAAGATATTTGGACCGTCTTTTTTAGATATAACTTTAATAATCTGAAATTTTCCTTACCTAATTTAACCAGTGCGATCGAACCGGGTATCCTAGAGGAAACTGAACGCTATCTAAACATCATCATCCTGCTAGCAGGTTTTAACCGCTTGCCAAAATGGCGGGTTCCGATTGCCATTTATGGTTCCGCACTCCTTTTTGGACTTGCCCATCTTGGAAATATTGGTTGGTATGGTGAAACCCTTTCGGCCACTATTGCACAGGCAATTGGTGTAACCGGTAGTGGATTTTTATGGGCTGTTCTTTATCTTTATACGGGAAAGCTTTGGCCAGCAATTTTGGCTCACTTCACATTAGACTTCGTCGCTGATATGCTTACTGGCTGGAATTCTGCAGGATGGGACTGGCATGGTTATGCGACAGATTACATTTACACTATCTTGATCGTTGGCGTTCCACTTCTGTTTTCAATTTGGATGATGTTCGGCAAAGCTAGACAAGTAATGGAAGAAAATGCCGATCGAATAATGAATGTGAACTAGTTTGATTTTAATAAAAAAAGTCTGGGAAAATTCTCAGGCTTTTTTATTTCAAGATAAATCGTCAAATTACCAATTACAAAATAAATTCGGTTAACTCTAAAACGAGTGGAACAACAATTACAAATAAGACCGTTGAAGTAGTAACAACATTAGTTGCATATTGAACATCTCCGTGAGATTCACCGACTAAAATCGGTAAAACGGCTAATGCTGGCGTAGCAGATTGAACTACTAAAGTTTCCTTTGCAAGGTTTGGTAATGCTGGGCCCCAATTAGCACCAAAGACAATCAAGATAATCATTAGCGCTGGTACTAAAATGAACCTTCCAAGTAGCGCCCAAATTGTATCACGGTCTAAGTGAATTGATTTCAAACCAGCATCGGCTAAAATAATTCCGATATAAATTAGTGACATTGGTGTAACAATTCCGCCCACCATGCTTAGCACAGTTGTAATCCATCCCGGAATTGGTACTTCAACTAATAAACATATTAAAGCAATTAGGAAACCTACTAATGGAGCAGGCAACAATTTCTTCCAATTAAATTTCTGCTGTTTCTGTTTTTGCACAGTTGGATCATCACTTGAGATGAAGAAGACCCCAATTGCCCAAGTAGAAACAGTATTTAACACATAATAAATCAGGAAGTAAGGCATACTTTTTTGCCCAAATAAAGCAATGTTTAATGGTAAGCCAATAAAAATCGTATTGGCATTAGTAATAGCATTGATGAAAGTCCCGCGTCTTCCTTTGCGGATACGAAGAACTTTACACAAGAGCCAAGCAAACAAATAGCTAAGGGCGAAACAAATGATGGCATAAACGAGGCCGCCAGTTAAACCAAACAATTTATCGCGGGTCAAATATTTCAACACGGAAACAAAAATTGAAGCTGGTAAAGCAATATTCATGATTAAATATGAAATATTGCCTTTAAACTGATCTCCTAGTTTTCCACTGCTGCGTAGCCAGTAGCCTAACGCAATGACCAATAACAGTTCAACAACACTAGTTAAAGAAGTAATAAAGGCTTGCATTGATCCTCACTCCTATTCATTTTTATATTCCGGCGCCCAGCGCAAAGCTTCAACAGCTTGCTTACCGTCGTCATATTCATTTTGATTGAGGTGATCCTTAATTGCTTGGTTAGCCACGGCATGTGCAACTGTTTGCGAAAAGATATTGAGCTTTTCAACTGGTGGTAAAACAGCAGCTCCCGGCTTAGTTGAATCAACGATTCCACCTAATGAGTGAGCAGCCACACTAATCATTTCATCGCTCAAGACTTTAGCATTAACTGCTAAAGCACCAAGTCCAAGTCCTGGATAAACTAAGGCATTGTTTGCTTGACCAATTTCATACTTAACACCTTGATAATCAACCGGATCAGCTGGAATTCCCGTAGCAACTAACGCCTTGCCCTTGGTCCATTCGATTAAATCTTGCGCTTTTGCTTCCGCCAATTGCGTTGGGTTGGATAATGGAAAAATAATTGGCCGTTCAGTGTGCTCCGCCATTTCGGTCACAATATCTTGAGTGAAGGCACCAGAACGAGTAGATGTTCCAACTAAGATGTCGGGATGAACCGCTTGAACTACACTCTTCAGATCCTTTAACTGATCCGCATTGGTAAATTCTGACCGCTTTCTGACAAAAGGCTTTTGGGCTGGCGTCAAATCAGGTGTATCGTCAAACAATAATCCCTGCTTATCAACTAAGTAGAAATGCTGCCGGGCCTCTTCAGGCTTTAAGCCCGCTTGCAACATTTCAGAATATACTTGTTCAACAATGCCAGTACCGGCGGTACCGGCTCCGAAGCAGACATACTTTTGCTCAGTCAATTTTTGCCCACTAATCTTTAATGCTCCTAAAATTCCGGCTAACACAATAATTCCAGTACCTTGAATATCGTCATTAAACGTCAAAATATGATCACGGTACTTTTTCAGGATATTGTCTGCGTTATCACGGCCGAAATCTTCAAAGTGCAAATACAATCCTGGGAAAAGCTTTTCAACACACTGAACAAATTGATCTACAAACTGGTAATATTTATCGCCATTAACCCGACTGTGTTTATTACCCAAGTAAAGATCATCTTTGAGTAATTTTTCGTTATTAGTACCGACATCGAGTACCACTGGCAAAACGCAGGCCGGATCCACACCAGCTGCAGCCGTATAAACCATCAATTTACCAACAGAGATATCAACTCCCTGAGTTCCCCAGTCGCCAATTCCGAGAATTTCTTCACCGTCAGTAACTACAATCAACTTAATATCGCGACCATCTGCAGCATTTTTTAAACTGGCTTCCATTTGATCAGGTTTATCGATTGAAAGGAAAGCGGCATTTTGCGGATTAACAAACAGGTGACTGTAATTTTCAATTGTTTCCGCAATTGTCGGATCATAAACAATTGGCATGAATTCGGTCACATGTTCACTAAAGATTTTAAAAAATAGCACCCGGTTGGTATTAAAAATAGTCATTAAAAAAATGCGTTTTTCTAAGTTAGTTGACTTTTCTTGGTACTGCAAATAGACTTCACGTACCTGGCTTTCAAGCGATTGCTCTTGCGGCGGCAACATCCCTTCTAAATGATATTGCTTACGTTGCTCTTCGGTAAAAGCTGTGCCATGATTCAAAAAAGGATCATTTAACCGATCTTGTCCTGTCTTTTCCATAATTCCACTCTCCAATCTAGACGAAATTTTTCTTTGGTTATTAACACTTTTAGCTTATTCCCATTATAGTGATAGTTCAAATAATTGAGCTTACCAATAAAATCACTTGACTTATTAATATTTTTGCTTAACTGATTTTGATAAAAAAGAAAAAAATATTTTTAAGTACAAAAAAAGACTAAGAAAGCAATTTTCCTAGTCTCTTCTAGTTTAAGTTAATCCAATCCGCCCGTTTAAGCAGATAATATTTTTCTTCATACGAAAATAAGTTGCTGATTTTACTCAAATCAACGGCATAAATAAATTTGAAACCTAAATTTCGCAATAATCTTTGCGAGCGTTCATTATTGGTAAAAGTACCGGCCCAGATCTGCTCTTGCTTTAACTTGCCAAAAGCAAAATTAAACAACAAAGTTAAGGCCTCCGTCATGTAACCATGACCTGAAAACTCTTTATCTAATAAGAAGCCGACTTCCTTAGAAGTAAGTAGTTCGACTTCATTAGTGCCGCGGTTATATAGTTCAACTAGGCCAATTAGTTTATGCGTTTTTTCCAAGCAGACCCCATAACTATACTTTCTAGCCGCATATTGGCCAGCTGCAATTTCGGCCTGAGTCAGATTTTGGTAATGATCAAAACCCGCTAACTGGTGATAGTACTTATCTTGGCCCCATTTTAAAAGTGTCGTTGCATCTTCAGCCTTAAATGGTCGCAAATAGATTCGTGCAGTCATTATTTGCCAACTACCTTAAGAAGCCAGTCCATTCCAAACATTAGGGCAAAGCTGTAGGCGGCAATTGTCCATGGCTTACCCAAAATGATAATCCAAAAGTAAGTCCAGAATTTCATATCGGTTAACCCGGCTAGCAGGCAAAGAACGTCATCAGGTGCCATTGGCGCAACAATACAGATTGCAAAAAACCAGTTAAATTTATTTTGGTTTTTGGTCCACTTCATATACTTATCGAGCGTTTTTTCCGAAACAATGTGCAGGATAAATGGTCGTCCATAAAAACGCGCAAGGAAAAAGTTGATGATTGAGCCAATGCAAACTCCGACATAGTTGTAGATAAACCCGGCTAATGGACCGAAGAAAATTACTCCGCCCAACAAAGAGACACCACCCGGAATAATTGGGATGACTACTTGAATAATTTGAATTAAGACAAAAATCACCGGCCCGATGATGCGCTTATCAGCCAAATATGCCTTCATCTTCGCTTGACTAGTAAAAATCCCTAAGCGGTACCAATAAATACACAATAGAATAATAATAATCCCGCTGACAACGGTCAAGATATTGATTAATCTTCGACTAGCTTTAGCTGAAAGATGCATAACTTACCTCCAATATTAGGCTAATTTTACCAAAAAATTCACTCAGATGATTACTTTTTTAGCTCTTCAGCACAATAATTATAATAACTTAAATATTTTAAAATTAATTATAGAAAAGGTAATTAAAAGATAGCAATTTATCATTCCAAGTTAAGTAACTAAAAATAAGGTACCAAGAAGGTAACTGTTTTTCAAAACATAAACACTTTTGCCTTTTAAAGTATAATAAATTCAAGAACGAATTGGAGGTTAGCAATGACGACTATTATTAATGATGTTCTTTATGATGAAAAAAAACAGTTGGCAACCGATATTTATTTACCCGAGAAAACAAATGCGGAAACTAAAATCCTGTTATTCTGGCACGGTGGTGGTTGGTTTCGCGGTGATAAAAGTAACCTGAAGGATTACTGCACCCAAATTACGGAGCAGAATTTTATTGTGTTTGCGCCCAATTATTCGCTAGCGCCCAAACATATTTTTCCAGCCGCTCATAATGACAGTGTTACTTTTGTAAATTGGCTGCTTAACAGTTCGTATGGGCAAAATAGAACTAACGCAATTACCCAATTAGGTGCAAGCAGCGGCGGCGTTATAGCACTATTTTTAGCGGGTAAATACGGCTTCCCAACTGTAACTTGGTCTGCACCTGTTTCTTTTTCTTCTTGGATGAAAAACCACCAAGATGTTCGTCCATCTCAGCAAGCAAATTTTGAATTTGGCATAACTGATTTAAAGCAAATTAATGATGCCTTTTACAAGTATTTTACTCTTACCTACACGGGCACGGATAAGCAGGAGACTTTGAAAAAATTAGACGCACAATCCTATGACTACGACAATCTAGGGCGTTTATTAATGCTTAACTCCACTAACGAATTATCGCCAACTGACTACTTACTTGATTTTATTAGTCAACTAGCTAAAGCCGATCATAGCGTTGACCTCAAACTAATTGCCGGCAAGCGCCATGCCATGTCCTATGCTAACGATTATCTTGCCGAGTCCATCTCTTACCTTGCTAAAAAAACTTGTTAAGCAGGTTACTTATAAATAATTAGTAAAGGTAACCAGAAAAACCCCACTTTTTGATGAAAACGGTTTATAATAGTTGTTATAAATTTTACTGCAATTAGTTGCAGTACCTAAGGAGATAACAAGATGGCTAAATATCAATCAATTAATCCGTACACTAACGAAACCTTTGCCAGTTACGACAATCCGACCGCTAGCCAAATTGAAGACTCAATCAACTTAGCACATGCACTTTACCAAAAATGGCGTCATGAAGAGCCAGAAAGCCGGTGCAAGACATTACATCAAATTGCGACAGCCTTTCGTGAACATGAACAAGAAATGGCAGAAATCATGACCCGTGAAATGGGTAAAATGATTGGTGAATCAAAGGGTGAAGTTGAACTTTGTGCTTCAATCTGTGATTACTACGCCGATCATGGTCCTGAAATGCTTAAGCCACAACCGATCGAGTCTAAGCTGGGCAAGGCCTATTACCTTAAGCAAGCTACTGGCGTAATCATGGCATGTGAACCATGGAATTTCCCACTTTATCAAGTAATTCGCGTGTTTGCCCCTAACTTTATCGTTGGAAACCCGATTTTATTAAAGCACGCCCACAATGTTCCCGGATCAGCAGCCATGACTGCCAAGATTATTAAGCAAGCTGGTGCACCAGAGGGCAGCTTAATCAACCTCTACCCAAGTTATGACCAACTTGATGACATTATCGCTGATCCACGAGTTCAAGGAGTTGCTTTAACTGGCTCCGAACGGGGCGGTTCATCCGTTGCCGAAAATGCTGGTAAGAATCTAAAGAAATCAACGATGGAATTAGGCGGAAATGATGCGTTTATTGTTTTGGATGATGCTGACCCACAAGTCTTAAAGAAGGCTTTGAGTACCGCGCGAACATACAACGACGGACAAGTCTGCACGTCTTCTAAGAGAATCATTACAGTTAAAACCCGTTACGACGAAGTCTTACATGAATTAAAGAATTCTTTTGCTGCACTGAAGCCAGGTGACCCGCTTGATCCAGCTACTACTTTGCCACCAATGAATTCTGCTAACGCTAAAGACAAGTTAACTAAGCAAGTTGATGAAGCAGTTAAAGCAGGTGCCAAGGTCTTTTACCAATATCCAGAAATTGATTCTGCTGGCGCCTTTTTCCGGCCAATTATTTTAACTAATGTTGACAAGCAAAACCCAGCTTATGATCAAGAATTTTTCGGCCCAGTTGCAATTGTGTATGAAGTCGAAGATGAAGATGAAGCCATAGCTTTAGCAAACGACTCAAGTTATGGTTTAGGCTCATCAGTTATCAGCGCCGACGTAAAGCATGCACAAGAAGTAGCTGCTCAGATTGAAACAGGCATGACCGTTATTAACGGCACCTGGATCAGTTCAGGCGAATTGCCATTCGGCGGAATTAAAAAATCCGGCTATGGTCGTGAGCTAAGTGATCTTGGCATGATGGCTTTTGTCAATGAGCACCTAGTAATCAGTATGCCAACCGAATAATTTAACTAGTAATAAAAAAGGCTAGACGATATGCGTCTGGCCTTTTTATTGTCCCTAATTTTTATTTTTAAATAAGTTGTAGCCAAGTAAAATTGTCATCATCACACTTGATAAAATCAAGAAGTAAGTCGATGCTCCGATTGAAACTGCGTATAAGAGCAGCTGGCTAGTAATATTCTTTAAAATACCCGTATTTGATAATGCACTGTTTGACATGCGATAGATTAAATAGACGAGAAATACCGTCTCAATTAACGATAAGACAAAGGAAATCTGGCGCCCTTTAGCCGTATCTTTCAACGTATTATAGGTAATAATCAGCGGAAAGAGCAGAATTAGTAGCCAAATCACACAGACAATTACCCCAGAAAGCATGGTTTCGCTAGATGAGAATAACCGGCCGGCTAAGCCAAATGCCACCCTAGTAATCGACATTTTGCCACTATACGAAATATCAGTTACTGATGCACCTGAGCCCGTGAATAAGACGACCAGGTTAATAACTGCCATCAAAATTACAAGCAGCTGCACATAATTAAAATGCTTTTTAACCGTTGCTACCTCTTCTTCCACACGTTGCTCGCCTTTGGTTGACCTCTTCCTGGACTTGACCTTTTGTTTTGAATCTTCAACATTATTAAACAAGTTAGAGCCGATTTGATTAACTTTTTCTGTCAGTCGCTCATCTACCGTGTAACGCTCAATGTCAGCAGTTCGGACGCAAACAGCATACAGCCAAACTAGTAAGGCAAAAAAGCAGATCCAACCAATACTTCGCGAAAAACTCATTATTAGCAACAATGCAATTCCCAGCAAAAAGACAATCATACTATTAAGATGCATCCATTGCAGCATTTTCTTAATCGTTAAGTTTTGCTTTTTAGGATAAAACTCTTGCCGGTATGCCTCACGACTGGCAATTTTCTTCGCAGTATTTTTATTTTCATAATTGGCGGTCTGGTGCTGATCCGTAAAGAACGTATCACGATATTTTTGTAAATTAAACTGACAGTTAGGACAAACTTTGTCATTATCAGTAATTGACCGGCCACAATTTGGACAAGTAGTCATAAGAAACTCCCTTTGCTCAGATATTTATTTAATATGTTAATCATAAAACAAAAAGCACAATAAAGAAAACTTCTTTATCGTACTTTTTTATCTTTACTATTAAACGGCGCTCGTCTAATGGTTTTGCAATTGTTCAATTTCAGCTGTTAATTGCTTGATTTTTGTAACTGAAGCTTCTGGAGCAAGCATTAACTGGTCGCGCTGAAACTTTAACAATTCAAGATTATTGTCATTACTAGCTGATGATTGCTTGCTAGCCACCACTTTAGTAGATAGCCGCTGATGAGTAATCGTCCATTTTGGTAACCCTAACTGCTCAATAAATGATTGATCATGCGAAACGATAATCAGTGCGTAAGGATAAGCGGCAATAAAGTCCGCAAGAGCAGCAAGGGCTTCTA
The DNA here is from genome assembly GCF_026535825.1 of Lactobacillus sp. B4026. NCBI lineage: Bacteria > Bacillati > Bacillota > Bacilli > Lactobacillales > Lactobacillaceae > Lactobacillus > Lactobacillus sp. B4026. Next base: position 270,227 of record NZ_JAFNPD010000003.1, on the reverse strand, counting down.
GGTCAAGAAAATTAGTAGGCTCATCCAGTAGCAGCAAGTTATATTTGCCCGTCAATATTCGCGCCAAATTAAAACAAACTAACTGACCACCAGATAAGTTTTCAATTTTTTGATGCCGTATCTGCCATAAGTGAAGATCACCCAAAACTTGCATAGTAACACTGGTAGCAAAAATGCTGTTTTTCATAATCGCTTCGAGCACCGTTTGGTCTGATTGCAGCTTAATGATATTTTGCGTAAAATAGCCTATCTGCAGCTGGGGATGGTAAAAGCCGGTTAGCTTACGCTCAAACAGCTCTTTTAGAAAAACTGATTTACCCACACCGTTGGCACCCGTTAGGATAAGCCTATTTTGGTAGGTCAAATTCACTTCTTGTTCAATCGTAAAAAGTAATTTGTGGTATGCCTCTACTTTTTGCGGATTGAGTCTTAAAGCCTTGCTTTTAGGTGCAATTGCATCATTCTTCATCTGGGCAGCACCGTTTTTTAAGGTGATTTGTTTACGAACAACTGGCCTAGTTAGCGTTTTCGCTTCTTTTTCAATTCGCCTTGATAAATTTTTGGTTGCACGAGCGACATTATTAGCGGCTTTTACTTTTCCTAGCGACTTTGAGCGCCAGTCAGAACTGCTAATGTGCTTTTTCGGATGGCTAAAGGAATCAGCTTGTTTAGCATGCCGTTTAAAACTAGCTTTTAATTGGTTAAGATGCTTTTCCCGCTCGTTATATTCTAATTGCATACGTGCAGCCTGCTTTTCCTGCGCTCGTTTAAATTCTGAGTAGGTTCCCTTAAAAGTGATTACACGCTGGTCCTTAACACACCAAATCGTGTCACAAACTTGATTTAGAAAATGCTGATCGTGGCTGATAATTAGACACGAACTTTTTAGACCACGCATTAAGTTAATTAGCCATTTTTGCTGCTCAAAGTCTAAGTTTGAAGTCGGCTCGTCCAATAAGAGCAATGCTTTTGGTGCGTTTCTTAATTGTGCAATTGCCCTACTAATGGCTAACTTTTCACGCCGGCCACCACTTTTATCTTGCGCATTTAAGAGCTGCGGAACATAAGCCCAATTACAGAGTCTTGTTATTGATCCCGTAGTTTTAATTTGCTCAGACGGGTTACTTATGTCAGCAATTAGCTTCATCAAAGTGGTTTTACCAACCCCATTATTTCCGATCAAGCCTATCTTTTGCTTTGAATTAATTCCAAGGCTAGCAATTTCAAATAATTTTTTTGCTGCCACATTTACTGTTAAGTGATTGATTTTTATTAATTCCAATTTTTACCTCGGTAATAGATTAACTGATCTGATTGATGCCAGTTTCAGTTTTCATTGGACTGCCCTCCTAGATATTAATAACGATCGTTAAACTAGTAGGTGCCACTATTAGCGTTTGATAAAAAAGGCCATCAATGCTAATTTGCGTTACCTATTAAAAACTATTCTTGACATGACTCTTTCCTCCATTAGATTAATTTTTTCATTTATTACTTAATTGTATTTCATTATTCATCTGATTGCAAAACCACCATATTATCAAGTGCAGCCTGAGTTTTAAAGGTAAACAAAAAAGATTGACCTCTCAATTTGAGAAATCAATCTTTCTTTTTCAAGTTATTTAACCTTTTACTCGTCTACTCTTCTTTTTCCAATGAACACCTTCATAAGTCAGCTTAACTGCTGCAGATAAGGTAATTGGCATAATGAAGACGAGAATAATCAAACCAATAATTACTGCTAATGCAACCTCAATCAAAGTTGGAATGCCTGATGGAATTAAGGCTGCGAAAGTACCACCTAGAATAATTGCGGCTGAAACAACAACTGTTCCGATAATACCACAAGCTTTAAGCATTCGTTCACTTGGCTTATTACCTTCAATTGCACGGTAACGTGTCATGAGGAAGATACTGTAGTCAACTCCGAGGGCAATTAACATAATGAAACCAAAGAATGGCGTATTCCAAGTTAATAAGTCCTTGCCCATTGTAGCTTTTACAACCCATTCAGTAATTGATAATGAGCAGAAGTAAGCAATGAGAAGCGTGCCCAGAATATAAACTGGTTGCAGCAATGAACGAGTGACAAAGATTAACGCAATGCCAATTCCGATCAACATAATTGCAGCTGTTCTAATAAAGTCTTTATTAGCAATATCCTTAATATCCGCAATGTTGGAACTTTCACCACCCATGGCAATCGTTGCTTTACCTAAGCGACTTCCTTGTAATGACTTCTTAGCCATTGAACTGAGCTCCTGCGCTTTTTCAGTTGCTTCAGTTCCGCTCGGGTTTGAATTAAAGACAATCATAATCATTGCTGATTTTTTATCTGGACTAAGGTAGTTATCAACTGAAGTCTGGAAAGTATCATTTTTGATAAATTCCTTCGGAATGTAAAAACTATCTGCTGCAGATGAGCTAGCAAGACCCGTTAAGTAAGCTGCTCCTTGGCCTAAGCCGCTGTTAACTTCATCAACACCTGAAGTTAATTTAGGCGTTCCTGAAGCAAGTTGCCCTGCACCGGTATTTAACTGACCGACACTTGAATTTAGTTGACCAATACTGGAGCTAAACTGGCCTACACTTGAATTTAATTTACCAAGATTTGAATTTAGTTGACCGACACCACCGTTTAATGTGGTAGCACCTGAATTCAATTGACCAGATGCAGAGGCTAATCTGCCTACACCTGACTGCAATTGACCCATTTGGCCCGAGACGTTTGGCATAGAAGCCGAAACTTGCGACCATGATTTTTCAAGAGCTGCGCCAGCTGCTTGCATGGCGGCCATCTTTTGTTGTGGCGTTAATCCGGGAACACTATTAATGCTTTGTGCCAGATTAGCCTTATAGCTCTTTTCAAGTGCAGCTTTAGTATTTGATTGTGCGGCTGCAATTCCTTGAGAACCTGCAGATAGCTGCGAATTTAATTGGTTTAAGCCGCTAGTCATCTGAGCAGTACCGCTTTGTAAACGGCCGGAGCCGCTTTGCAATTGACCAGCACCACTTTGTAATTGGCTAGTGCCGCTTTGTAACTGGTTAGCTCCGCTCTGAAGCTTACCTGTTCCATCCTGTAATTGACTAGTACCGTCGGCTAATTGGCTTGCACCATTAGCTAACTTCTTACTTGCCTTGCTTAGTTTACCTAGACCAGCACGTGCCTGGTCAACCCCTTGATTAACAGTGTTCAACTGATTTTTAACATAAAGCTGATCAATCTCTTCACCGTAAGGTTGGGTGACAGAAGTTACTAGTGAGACATCCCCTGAGGACTTTAATTGTCTCGTCAGTTGATCGATTAAGCGCAAGTCTGCTTCGTTATCAAGACGATGATTACTTTTGATATACAAAGTAGAAGGCTCAGCCATACCAGCTGAGAAGTGCTTTTGAACTACACGCATCCCTGCTTTTGCTGGCTCTGCGTTATCAATTTCGTCGGTGTCATCATAATTTAGATGACCTGAGTACATCAAAGCAAATGGAGTTACCACAACTGCAAGGACAATTAAATAAATAATTGGGTGTGCTAATGTTCCCTTAGAAATACCATGCCATAGTTTATCTTCTTGTTCACCAGTAAATTTCTTAACTGGCCAGAACATTTTTTCACCTAAAACAGCCATAAAGAATGGGTTCAAGGTTAATAAAACAATTAATAAGATTGCTACACCAACTGCCACACCAACTGCTGATTGGTAAATGGAGAAGTTAGCTAAGCTTAGGGCAGAAAATCCAATCAGGATAGATGAGCCCGAATATAGAATGGTTTTCCCAGCAACTTTGAGGGAGCTTTTCATCGCTTCATAGCGATCCATTCCCTTACCCAGATCTTCTTTAAACTTATCATACAAAAGAATATTGTAGTCCGTACCAATTCCGAACAAAACAATAATCATGAAAACCTGTGTAAAGTTTGAAAATGGGAAGTTTTGGAATTTCACTAAGTTAGTAACAATTGAAAAGGCGGTAATGAAAGACACCCCAACTGTTAATAACGAAATCAGTGGCACAATTGGTGACTTAAATACAATCACTAATACGATAAAGATGAAGATGACAGTAATAACCTCTGTTTTCTTTATCCCTTCTTGGATTGAATTTGAAAAGGAATTCTGTAAAACATCGGCTCCCGTAACATAAGTCCGAATTCCCGTTGTTTTAACAGCTTTATTCAGCTCTTGTTCAACATCATTGACCGGACCATGCTTTTTCGCAACATTAAGCTGCAAAATCCAGGCTTTGTCATCCTTGGACTGCAATTGCTTTTTCGTTGCGATATTATCATCCGGTGCCATGACCATCTTAATACCGTACTTACTCTTGTTTTCTTTTAATTGGTCAATCGTTTCATTGATTGCGTTTTTATCATCTGCGGTTAATTTGCCTTTTTCCTTGTTGAAGACAACTGCTATTTGATAAGTGTCCTTTTGCTTAGGTCCCCAATCATTTTGAATTGACTTAGCGACCTCGCTTTGAACATCTTGCGGCAAGGAAATATTTGAGTGCTCACGCGTTAATCCGGTAACATCTGGCAAAGCCACAACAGAAATAATTAAAATTAAAATCCATGCAATGAATGAAAAAATATGGTTCTTTAATAGTTTTTGCACTCTGCTTTTCCTCTCTATTCTTAATTAAATATTTTTTGGCTGAACTAATTTGAGAATCAAATCATGGTAACCTTGATCGGCCTCTTTACTAGTTTCATTCTCAAAAGATGCTGATACGTCTAAAAAAACATATCCTAATACCGCACCGATTAAAGAATGAAGTGAAACAGTACTGTCACTTCTTAAATTCAATTTATCGGCCAATGCGATTACATTCATGATTTCCTTAGTGATAGCATCCTCGGGTTTATACTCATTCAGGTGATAAAGAATACTAAAAAGTGCGGGGTCATTCAAAATAAAATTACGTACAATATCCGCAAATCTCAGTAAAGCTTCCTCTCCTGCAATGCCCATCAGATTTTCAACCAGCTTTTTACTTAATATCTTAATCCTGCTTGCACCAACAAGTGATAATAATTGCTTACGACCTGAAACATAGTGATAGAGTGACTGTGAACGAACGCCTAACTCTTTAGCTAGGTTCGGCAGAGTAGTCGCAGAAAGTCCTTTTTGACCAATCAGCTCCGTCGCCTTCGCAATCACCTTATCAAGATCGAGGCTTCTCTTTTTAACCAAATTCACCCCTCCTTATAACAGCATAGTGAACAATATAGCACTACAGTTTGAAGATTACAATCTACAAAGTGTAAATTATTATTATTTTTTTGCTAAAAGTTAGGTGAAGGCCTGTGATACAAGACTTTTTTGGACATAAAAAAATCCAAAAACTTGGATTAATTAGTTTATTTTACTTAAAAAAGCCGTTAACTGTTTTACCTAAATTACTAAAACTGCGGTCAGAACTAGCCCAGACGCTCACACAGTATGCGTGGCCGTGACTTTGCACAAGTGCAACGTTTGCTCTGCTATCACCAATGGCATAAATGGTTGCACCGTTAGTTTGTGCCACAATCTTGGGCTTTTTACCAGTTAGACTAAGTGAACCCAGCGCCATATTGGCATATTGCCGGTTCAAAGTTTTATTTTGGTACAAATTGTTCATCACTGCAGCTAAGTCAGCAGCCGTTGTTGTTGCCACCGGGCCAGCCGAATAATGTTCACCGAATTTGGTGTTGGTCGCACCCATTTTATGCGCTACTTCATTGATTTTAGCGGGCTTAACTTTTCTTGTTAAAGTATTCCCAGCAGTCTTATTTTTACGCATTAAAGTCTGCTTTAAAAAGGTTACGCCATATGCAATTCCGGGTTTAAGCATTTTTTCACCCTTGGCTCGATCCGCTTTTTTTACCTTAATCGCAGTATGGTCACTCAGTTTACCATGTTGCTCCTGATAGTAAATAGCCGCAAGCAAAAAGAGGTTACCCGTAGCACCAACTTCATGTGCTTTTGCAGTATTTGATACCCGCGCAAATTTACCTGAATTCAAGTCTTGAACACTAACTTGATAGCTTTGATCTTTTCCCATCACCTTTTCAATTTGCTTTGACCAATCCTGATTACTGCCAGAAGCAACTTTAATGTGATTGGGATATTCAACTGCTGCCATTTTTGGTTCATGGGCAGTTTTACCCTTAGACTTATTGGTGGTATTTTTTTGATTTACAATTTGAACTTGCGAATTCTCTACTCGCTTAATGTTAACCGAATATAACATAAATGCTAGTAATGTTGTTATTAAAGAGCCGATGAGGACTTTATTTTTCATTTTTTTGCCTCAATTTAGAAGAAATGATGTCGTTTCATTAATACAATCAACCAGACCATTAAAAGAATCGTGATCAACATGATTGCAATCCAATCAGACGAATTATGACTTACTGGTAAGCTAACATTCATCCCGTAAAAACCCGTTAGAATGGTCGGAATAGTCAAAACTAGTGACCACACCGTGAGGAATTTCATCGTGTCATTTAGGTTATTGTTCATCATGTTATTGGATGTTGCCGAGAGAGTTTGCGTTACTTGTTGCGAAATCTTAACCATTTCTGCTGACTGATTTGATTCGATTAAAACATCGTCCAGTCGCTCGCGTGCCGGCTTAGTGAAATCCAATTCCGACAATTTTAAACTGTGCAGCATCATCAAATTGGTTTGAATTGAACTGGATAAGTAGACCAAACTTTTTTCAATGCTTGATAATTCAACTAAATCCTTATTATCAATGTCATCTGATAATTTTTGATCAAGCGTATTCCGCTGTACATCTAATTGTGTAACTGCTCGCTGAAAGTATTGCGATAAAAATAACAGGAATTTCATCAATAATTCCGTTACATCTTGTGCTGTCGACAATTCACGTCTCATTGCTAAATCATTGAATTCATCAAAAACGTAACTGGTTGATTCAGTGTGAAAAGTAAAGATATTCTCACCCGAGACCAAAAAAGTAACCGGATGTGATGTAAAGTGCTTAATCGTTTTAGTAGGCCAAATTGGTACATCATAAACCATCAAGTGGATATGCGTGTGGGTATCGTAATCATAGTGTGGGCGCTCATGACGGTCAGAAATGTAAGAAATCATATCAGGCGTAAAATTAAACTCGTCCTGTAATGTATTACTGTCATCTTCACTTAGATTACTAATGTCAAACCACCGATACTTGGTTGCCACCGGAAATTTCTGTTCTTTAATCATTTTCTTCACCCCTAGGTTGATGAATTAATAGACGCAAAAAGTCATATTAATGTTCTTTTATTTTACCATTCATGTGAAAAACGATAAATAAAAAAACAGGCGTAAAAACCTGCTTTTTATTTCTGTCAATTAATGATTATTGTTTCCAGGCTGCATCAAACTTGGTCTTTCCAGTATTAATAGCCTTGTTCACATTTCTATTTTTCTGAGCCGCAGAAAGAATTGATTGCATAATTGGCGTCAATTGGCTAAAAGTGGCACTTGAGTCTTTAATAACCGGAACACTGTAAAGTGAATTAGTTGACCAGATTGTCTCTAATTTTGCTGGCAATTTAAACTGCTTAATTGACTTGTATTCTGTAGACTTAGTTGCATCCTCATTAACAGGAATATAGCCCGTCTTTTTGGCCCACTTAATCTGACTTTGCTTCGAGGACAGGAACTTCATGAACTTAAAGGCAGCAGCTTTTTGCATTGCACTTGCCTGATTAAACATGTAAATATCGGTTCCCTGCTGCATCGTATACTTGCTTGGACGTGCTGCAACTTCATAGGTAAAACCTTTTCTTGCCGCCTGCTTAATCCAAGTTTCTGTTGAAGATGAGGTCACAAACATCGCTAACTTGTTATTTGTGAATGGAATGTATAAGTACTTATCAGAACCAGCCATTCTAAAGTAGCCTGCTTTTTCACCAGCTACATAATAATTAAGCACTTTTTTGGAAGCCTTGCCGGTAAAATCAATCTTACTAGAAAAATCTTGGCCCTCGTTCTTCATGCCCAACACGTAGTAGTTATCAAGATCATCAAAGCCGGCACCGGCTACCTGATGATTACTCTTCTGGTAAATTTTTTGCGCAGCCTGTTTTAATTCTGCCATGGTGGTTGGTACTTTGGTTACACCGTACTTTTTAAGCATTGCAGGATTATAAATCAAGACTTCAGTTGATTTATTAAACGGAATACCGTATTGCTTGCCGTTAATTTTAGCGCCATTAAGCATATCAGCTTTAATTCCTGAAGCAGCTGAACTCCCCCAACCAACATCATGGTTATTAATGTAAGGAGTTAAATTGACCAACATGTTATTTTTAGCGGCACTTTCAAGCCAACCAGGATAAGCTTGGGTAATTGTAGGCAGGTTCTTCGGTGATTGCATCGTCGAATTCAGTTTTGCCTGTAAATCATCGTAATTTCCTTGTTGTTCCAACTTGATTTTAATATTAGAATTCTTGGCTTCAAACTCTTTTGCAAGACTCTTTAATGTATCGGCTTGAGCTCCCTGCATTCCGTGCCAGAAGACCACCGTGGTTTTCTTTGTTACCTTAGGAATCTTATTTGATGTTGAAGATGAATTATTGTTTGAGCAAGCAGCAGTTCCTACTAAAGCCAAACCGGCCACAGCAATTGCAGCTAGCTTCTTACCAAATTTCATTTTTTCTATTTTTCCTCCAAAATACTGGTTTAACCAACAATAAATAGTTGATCATTTTATTCTTATTTATTGTATAGCATGAAAAGTAAGATTACAATAAAAATTAGCTGAAAAATTCGGTTTTATTTCGTTTATTTATTATTTTAGTAAAAATAGTTCGGCTTTAGATCAATTTGACTAGAATTAGTCGTATTTTGTTCTAGTTCCTTACTTTGTGACAAAGTAAAAATGACTTATTGCCTCAATAAGTCATTTTTTAGTTATTCTGCCGCATATTTTCCAGCCAGACGCCCAAAAGTTAAGGCGTGACTAGCCGTTAGTCCAGGAACATGATCAGGATAAATGCCCCAGAAAAAGCCACCGGAGCAGTTCCCTGCAGCATAAAGTCCAGGAATCACGTTTCCCTGCTGATTAATGACCTGCATTTGTAAATTCACACGCAGACCATCTAACGTTGCAAGCAAACGCCCGCCAACAATTGCGCCATAATAAGGAGGCTTGGCAACCGGTTCTAAACGGTAGCTTTCTTTGCCAAAGTCCGTATCGTTGCCAGATGCCACCATTTTATTGTAACGCTCAACTGTCTTGTTCAAATTATTTGCAGGAAGACCTAATTTCTTCGCGAGTTCATCAATGCTATCAGCTTTTTGAACTAGACCTTCCTTTAGGCGATCATTCACTTCTTTGCGAGCCTCTTCACCCGTAAAAATTCCAGGAAAGCCTAAGCGTGAACAGCCTAAGGTATGGTATTGCTTAAGATTTTCATCGCTCATTGTATCTTCAGTCCAAATCATGGCACTCAAATATCCCGGTTGCTTTGAAGCTGCAGTCATTTGGAACTGATATGGCGCACTTTCATTAAAGAACCGTTCACCATTAAGGTTAACCTTTAGCATCGGATAAGATCCAAGCCACAAATAGCCGGGATCATCAGGAGGTGTTAAATCAACTTCATAAAAATCTTCAGCATTTGTTCCGACCGGCACAGCACCGCGGTTAAAAACAATGGAGGCGGGTTCTTCATCTTTAGCTGCTCCAATTGCCATCGCAGCTGTAATTCCTGAACCATCATCCCTTTGACTATCAGTGTAAACATTTGTCTTTAATCCTAATGGATTCCATTTTGCCATTAAGGCCTGATTAGATCCATAACCACCAGTACACAAAATAACTGCTTTTGTGGCTTTAATAGCGAGCGGTTCTTGGGTTTTCATGTTTTTAGCAATTACACCGGTTACCCTGCCATGCTCAACTACCAATTTTTCTAATTTCGTGTGCCAGGCAAATTCAGCGCCGAGCTCTTCTGCCTTGGCAATTACCCAATTACCATAGCCCATTTGCCAATACTTGCCATCAGGTGCTGTGGCCTCATTACCAGTTGGAAACGCATGATTGCGCTCTGTCTCATAATATGCGTCAGGTGTTGCTTTAATATATGCTCCATGAGGTCGTAAAACTTGCTCATCAAGCCAGTCAACCATTTCCGAACTATTATCTGCCCAAGTATTTAGCAGTCTCTGGTCAACATTACCTTGGTTAAAAGTAGAAAGAAAATTAACTAATTCGTTCCGATCAATTTCTACTCCCGCTTTTTTCTGAGCCTTACTATGAATAGCCGCAATCGTTTCGCGGTATAAATAGCCTGCACTTCCCATCTTATCAATTACTAAAACCTTAGCCCCTTTTTCTGCCGCAGCAGCTGCTGCCATGCCACCAGCATTACTTGCACCGACAACAATTATTTCGTATTCGCGCTTTTTCATTGAACTACCTCTTAATTACTTCCTTGATCAAAATGATTTCTTGAAATTACTACAATTAACAACATGATGATTAGAGCAATTACCGCAAAGAAAAGATAAACGGCTATGAAACCACCAAACTTTTCGGCAATCAGGTTATTAACTGGCATTGCAAACGCACCAATTAAAAAAGCAATTGAGTTAATGTAGGAAAAACCTTTAGCAAAAGCTCTTTTACCTAAAGCTGCTGTCGCAATCGTAGTGATTCCTGTTCCCAAATAAACGTAAAAAATATCATTAATTCCTGCACTAATAATTGCCAAATTGGCGGAGTGCATCTTAGTAGCCATAATCAACAACCCGTATGAAATGACTGAGATCGCTAGCCAGACAATACTTGCTTTTTCAGCCCCATATTTATCACAGGTCGAGCCAACCAGTGGATTTAAAAAGATATCAAAGATCATTGCCGACGTGACCATCAAGCCACCGACAGCACCACTAAAGCCAGCTGAAACAGCATAAGTTGGAAACATTTGATTTAATACGGCCGGAAATTGTAACAAAATCACAATGACTAACAAAATCCAGAAAGTCGCTGATTTAAATAATTCATGATTAGAAACAGTTGACACTTTTTCTGCAGAAGGCTTTTTGGCTGTTTCATTATCACCATATGGCTTGCGCCCTTCTTGTGCTGGGGTAAAGTTAATCCCAAACAATGCACAGGGAATGCTTAAGATAGCAACAATCAGTGCAAGTAAGGTTAAACTTGCTTGCCATCCCATTTTGGCAATTAAAATAGACAAAATAGGACTCATAATTCCTTGAAAAACAGATGTGATTGCCCAGCATAAGCCGATTGCAAAACCTGCTTTTTCCGCAAACCAATTATCAAGCAATATTCCAACAGGAGTAAATGACATAAAGGAGATTGCGACGCCAATAATCACAGCAATAATAAAAAAGAACCAGATGCTAGTAAAATGCGGCATCAGGGCTAGACTGACGGCAACGGCTAAACTAGCAATTGTATATAAGATTTTATTATTCACTTTAGCCAAAATTTTAGGAACATTTGGTGTCATAACCGCCATCGTTAAAACTAAAACTGTATAGTAGTAAGATAGCGTAGATACTTTAGTATGAAGCGTTTGACTCAAAGGAGCCAAAAACGAACCCATCAAAACCATACTGGAACCTAAACAGGCAGCAGAAATTAGCCCAATGCAACACATGACTATCCACGGTCTAATATTCCTTTTTTGCTTACTCATTAGATCACCTCATCTTTTAAACTTCATTGAGTACAGCTTGATAATAAACTAATGATAGCGTTATGATGAACTAAATACCGAATAGCACTATGACGAATAGGAATAATAATCAATGAATTCTACCCAAATTAAGTGTTTCTTATCTCTTGCCAAAACACTTAACTTCACCCAATCTGCCCGCAATATGTATCTTTCTCAATCCACAGTTTCCAAGAATATTAAGAATTTGGAAAAAGAAATTCAGGTTAAACTATTTGACCGTAAATATCATCAAATAATCCTAACCGAAAAAGGAAAAATTTTTTATAATCAAATGGTTTTATCTGCCGCAGAAATTGATGACACAATTCAGAACTTGCGCCAAAGTAGAAATATTACCAGACCAAAAATCAAGATGGGTTATACAGATTTACCCTTTGAAAAGAAGTGGTTACCAGTAGCGCTTAGATTGATTAATACCCAGACCAATCTCGAACTAGTACCATTTTTTGTTGATCCGGGACAGGAGCAAAACATTAATAAATTAATCAGCGATGGAACCATCGATTTAATGCTAATGCAAAAAGATATTATCCACGAAAAAGAAGAGACACGGTACCAGGAAATACTCAAAAAAGGATTTTCAGTCGTTGTTTATCAAGGAGATAGTCTTTTTGTTAAAAGCAGCATTAATTTTCATGATCTTGCCAATCGACGAATCTATTTATGGAATGGACACGATAATTTTCCTGCTATTGAAAGTCTGAAGTTTAGCATGCAGAGTAGCGACACTGATATTAACTTTCATGAGGAGATTGACTCCTCAATTTTAATTGCCTATGTCCGGGCCAAAATGGGAATTGGTATCGTTCCAAGCATTCTGTACAATAAAGATGATACAGATTTAAGATATATTCCTTTAAATACTGAACAACGACTGTCTTATGGGATACTATCTTTAGTCAATTCTGACAAAAAGAACAATATTAATAAAATCAACCAATATATTGCTCAAGCAATTAATATTTCAAAAACCCAGTGGTAAATAAAAAAGGATTTGTCATCTATGACAAATCCTTTTTAAGTAATCTTGCTATTTAGTTTTTATTGTTTCCAAGCAGCATCAAATTTTGCTTTGCCTGAATTAATTGCACTATTCACATTTTGCTTCTTCTGGGCAGCAGCTAAAATATTTTGCATAATTGGATTAAGTTGACCATATGCAGCACCAGCATCCTTAACAACTGGAACACTGTAAAGGTTCTTCATGGCATCTTCTAACTTAGCTGGAAGCTTAATCTTCTTATTATCCTTGTATTCAGCTGAATCAGCGGCAGCATTGTTAACTGGAATGTAGCCAGTTGCGTTAGCCCACTTAAGTTGACTAGATTTTGAAACTAAAAACTTAATGTAAGTAAATGCAGCTGCTTTTTGGTCTGCAGAAGCATGGTTAAACATGTAAATATCTGTACCTTGTGACATCGTGTATTTGCCAGGACGAGGAGCAACATCATAAGTAAACTTGTTACCAACGCCTTGCTTAACGAAACCTTCACCAGCTGAAGTACCAATAAACATTGCCACCTTTTGGTTAGCAAATGGTCCTGAAAGATAGTGTTCTGAACCAGCTACTCTAAAGTAACCGGCCTTAATACCGTCAGCATAGTAATTAATTACTTTCTTCGAAGTAGCACCAGCAAAGTCAATCTTGCTTGAGAAGTCGACACCTTCGTTTTTCATTCCCAAAGTGTAGTAGTTTGATAATGAATCAAAGCCAGCACCAACAACTTTGTGATTACTCTTCTTGTAGATTGTTTCAGCATCCTCCTTCAATTCAGCCATTGTTGTAGGAGCCTTTTTAATACCATACTTCTTGAATATATCAGCATTATAAGTCAAAGTTTCAATCGACTTGTTAAATGGAATACCATATTGTGTACCTTCAATCTTGGCACCATCTAAAAGAGCAGTCTTAATGTTAGAAGCATCACTACTACCCCAACCTACTTCTTTACTGTTGATGTATGGTGTTAAGTTAACAAGCATTTTGTTCTTGGCTGCTGTGTAAAGCCAGTCAGGATATGCCTGCGTGATGGTTGGCAAGTTGCTTGGTGACTGCAAAGTTGAATTAATCTTTGCCTGCAAGTCAGGATATGCACCTTGATTTTCCAATTTGACCTTGATCTTTGGATTATCCTTTTCGAATTCCTTGGTCAATTCCTTTAAGGTTTCTTGCTGAACACCTGTCATACCATGCCAGAATACAATATTGGTATTCTTTTTCACCTTGGCAATCTTAGCTGAACTACTAGACGATGATGATGAAGAACTATTTCCACCATTCGAACAAGCAGCAGTACCTACCAGTGTCAAACCAACAGCAAAAGCTGCAGCAAGCTTCTTACTAAACTTCATTTGGTAAACCTCCCAAAAATAAAAACTAAACAACAATTTTTTGATTAACTAAAGCGTGATTGTTTCATTACGCTTCGGTAAAATCCGTTCTCCGAATGGGTTCTCTTCCAGCTCCGGATGCAATGTGTGCACCGGAATCAATTTTGCTGGTTGAACCTCTTTAATAATTTCTTTGAGTTCCATTTCGTCTGCATGACCGGAGCAACGCAAATCTTTGAACTCAATTTCATTATGGGCTAAATCTTGCAAGAAAGGCTTATATGCCGGATCAAAATCACCTAACGGTTCAGCGTTAGAGTGAATATAGATTCCGCCTTTTTGCAAATTAGCATAATTCCCAACTGCTTGCCAGAGGTATTCATGATCATCATTTAACAGTTCATCATACGAAACTGCTAATTCCGGTTTCAGATCTGTGAATATTTTATCCCCTGGCAAGTAGTAGTAAGGGTAATCCTGCTCAATACTTTCCTTAAGCAAATGTGCCCTCTGCGCATATAAAACAACCTGACGCGGCGAATCAGCGATAATGCGTAATAGCCGTTCAACATTAGTTGGGTAAGTATTAAAAGTAATCTGCTTATGTGGGTTATCCTGTTGCAATTGAACAATTTCAGCAGTCAATTCCCGCTCATTTTTTGGACCAGTAAATTCTTCGCTACTTGCAGCACTTTTTTCTTCCGGCCAAGAAACGCCCGTACCTTCAATAATCAGTGCATCACAGTTTTTGACAGCAGCTAAGTAGGCGTGTACCCAATCAGGATGATACCCGTGCAACCTGATATCTCCTGTGTAAGCTATTCGCTTATCCGGGGTGGTAATAATCAATCCTGTTGCCCCATACGCATCGTGATCACTAGGCCATATTTCCAGCGTAATGTCACCGACTTGGATTGGCTGTTGATATTTAGCAGCAATGATTGGTCTTACATAGCTTGAAGAATGACCAGAAGCTGGCAAAAGAAAATCACCATGTTCATTTAGTGCTGGCATCATCTGTGCCGTAATTGGCCCAGCATAAAGTGGAATTTCTGGCGCCAAAAAATTCATTGCCTTACTGTGGTCAAGATGTAAATGTGACATGTATGCTGCCGCATGTTCCCAGCGCTCATGATCAATTGGTTTACCCGTAATTGCAGGATCGTAAAAATTGGGAACATCCCCAATCAGTTGATGCTTGACCAATGTTTCATATTTTTCATCGGGTAAAGCAAGTTCAGGACGATAGACTTCGCCGAGGTCAAACAACACATGCGAGCGGCGATAAGCCACTTCAATCATTGGTCCGCCAATTGTTGTCAGACCGTTATAAAAGGTAATTGTGGTCTTAGCCTTTGAGGTCATTACGAACTACCCCCTTAATAATTTGCTTTCTAAAGATAAAGTACAAAATTAGGATTGGAACAACCGTTAAAGTTGCCGCTGCTAATTGCAATTGGGTTTCACTACCAGCATCAGAAGCAAAAGCTGAAAGACCATTGTTAAGAAGGCGCATTGTATCTTCGTTAGTCACAAGTAGTGGCCACAAGAAGGAATTCCAGCCTGAGATAAAGCTCAAAAGTCCTACAGTGAAAAGACCACTTTTAGACATTGGCACCAAAATTTTCCAAATGTAGTCCCAATCACTTGCACCATCAATCATGGCAGCTTTATAAATTGTTTCCGAAATGGAACCAAAGTAGCTTTGTAAATAATACATATAAAAGATGGACGTTAAGAATGGTAAAACCAGACCAATATAGGTATTAAGTAGACCCATATGTGCAATCGTATTGTAATTGGTAAAGATAATTGCTTCACCGGGAACCATCAATAAGGAGAGCATTACCATCTGAACAACGCCCTTACCCTTAAAGCGTAAGTTAACCATCGCAAACGCACCAAGCAGCGAATTAAATAAGCTGACCAGCGTAGTAATTGAGGCGGTTAAGACCGTATTGAAAAAGTATCTGGCAAATGGCGCCCGAGCGAAGACTTTCGCATAGTTACCCCATTCGAAATGATGCGGAATGAGTGTTGGCGGAATTGAGGTTGTTTCCTGAAAATTCATTAGTCCGCCCAAAATCATGTAGATAAATGGAAAAACCGTAATGAAGGCAAAGATGAACAAAATAATGTAACTGAATATGACTCCTAAGCGAATTCGTTTCATTTAATTTTCTCCTATCTTCTTCATCATTTTGCGTTGCAAGAAAGTAGCAAATAAAATAATCAGGAATAAGATCACTGTTGCGGCCATGGCCACTCCCGGAGTACCAACGGTTTGGAACTTATTGTAAATATAAAAGACTGCCGTCGTACCGGAATTACCGACTCCAGCTTGCCCGTTAAACAGCGCATACACTGACGTGTAGATTTTAAATGCCCCAATAATATTCATCGTTAGTAAAAAGGCAATCGTTGGCACTAATTCTGGCATTGTAATCTTCCAGAACTTATCCTTACCACTAGCTCCATACATATCTGCAATCGTATAAAAATTAGGGTCAATATTTCTGAGTGCACCCATCAAGATCACAATATTGAAAGCCAGCGATGACCAGATACCAAAAATGATAATCGTGGTCAGTGACATTGCCGGGTCATCAATCCAATCAGGTGCTGGCAAATGGAGACTTCTTAATAAGAAATTCAACATGCCATAATCACCGTTAAAAATGTAACGGAAGACAATCCCAATCGCGATAGTTGAAGTAACATATGGCATAAAGAAGGTTGTTTCAAACAACGACTTATGCTTAACTTTGTCAAAAATAATCCAGGCAAGCATAATCGAAATTGCTAACCCGACCGGAACGGAAATTATTGCATATAACAAAGTATTCTTAATTGCCAACCAGAATTCTGGATCATTAAAAATATACTTATAATTGTTAAATCCCGTCCAAGTCAAATCAATGAGTGACCCGCTTTGGAAACTCATGCCAAAAGCCCGCAGGATAGGATAAATACTAAATAAAGTGACAAAAATGATTGTTGGCGCTAAAAAAAGCCACGCTTTTTTCTGATTAGTTTTCATTAGTAAACCCGCTCTCCATCAGGTGTAAATAGAAATACCCGGTCCAATTTCATCGTCAGATTAACCTGATCACCATGCTTGATTGGTACTTCCAAGTCAATCAATGACCGTGCTTGAACGTTGTCATAAGTAAATTTCAATACTCGTTCGCGTCCGATTAGTTCTATATCATCAACCGTTGCGTGCAAGAAGCCATCTGGTGCAAGAACAACATTTTCTGGTCGAACCGATAAGGTGTATTCCCCATCAGGTAGTTCCCGTTTAAATCGTGCTTGTTTTAAATCAGCTAATTGAATAGTAAAGTCGTTAGCTTTTAATTCATTTTCAGTTTTAGTTACTTTAAAGTTATCAATTACCGGATTGCCAACAAAGTTAGCTACGAAGTAATTATTTGGCTCCAAGTAAAAGTTTTGGCCTAAATCATCTTGTTGGATAATGCCGTCATTAAATAAAATGATTTTATCACCAATTGATAACGCTTCTTCTTGATCGTGAGTAACAAACAAGGTTGTAATTCCCACTGATTTAACTAGAGCGCGAATCTCTTCTCGAATTTTCAAGCGCAATCTTGCATCAAGATTACTTAAAGGCTCATCCATTAATAAAATTTTGGGTTCTTGAACTAACGCTCTGGCAATCGCAACCCGTTGCTGTTGACCACCTGATAAGTTGCCTGGCTTTTGATCAGCCAATTCTGTAATTTGCGTCAGTTCCATATATTTTTGTGCGACCTTTTCGGCTTCCGCCTTAGGCTTTTTATTTTTCCCTACAATTAATGGAAACATTACGTTTTGCAAGACAGTCATATGAGGATACAATGCATAGTTTTGAAAAACGTAGCCAATATGTCGATCCTTAGGTTCGACATTCACCACTGACTTACCATCAAAGAGAATTTCACCTGAAGTTGGGTTGAGCAGACCTGCCAGCATATTCAAAATTGTCGTCTTACCACAGCCAGAAGGACCTAGAAGACAAACAAGATCCCCCTTTTTGACAGAAAAGCTGACATTCTTAATAGCTTCATGCCCATTATCGTAAACCTTTCTGAGATTTTTCACTTCAACGAATTTGTTGTTATCCATAAGTTCGCACCACTATATCTTGTATTAAATAATTTTTTGTCCCTCTAATTTTAAGATAAAAACCGCTTGAATACAACTTAATTTACTTAATAAAAATTCGGAGTTTAAGCTTAAAAGATCACTTTTTTTCTTAATTATTCGTATTTTAAGCTTGAATTACTAATTATCTGTTAGAAATCAGAATTAATGTTCTTATTTTGCAAACTGCAAAAAAGGCGTCATCAAACCACAAGACTTGCTCTTGCGAGTTTATTTGCCTCTTAGGATTTAATCCGAACATTCATTATTATTTTTATCTTTTTAGTTTAATCATGCAAAAATCTTGATTTCGTTATTTTATATATTCTTGTATATTTTATTTGCATTTTTATTTTTCGCATACAAAAACACATCCTTAAATTACACTTTAAGGACGTGTTAGTAAGAATATACCTGTTAGACAAGTACATACTAATTATTCTATTACTTCATCAACAACCAATAACAGTACAAATTAAGCCGCTTGACTAAATATAAATGAAAACACATTTAATGTCTGTACTATTTCAGATTTGTTAATGATTAGTGCATTGCACTAAAGCCTACTAAAAAAATAAAAAAGTTTGAAATTGACATTTTTTTGCCCTCTTTCTATTACAAAAACACATCCTTAAAATACATTTTAAGGATGCGTTAGTAAGAATATACCTGTTAGACAAGTACACACTAATTATTCTATTACTTCATTAATAACCAACAACAGTACAAATTGAGCCGCTTGACTAAGTATAAATGAAAACACATTTAATGTCTGTACTGTTTCAGATTAATTAACTTTGGTAATTTGCTTAAAACAGAAAAATTCTAATGATTTAGAAAAATGCTGCTAAGCAACCAAATAAGAACAAGAAATTAGAAATCATTTTACCCGCCCTCTTTCTTAAAAACATTTTTTAAAGGATGTATGTTCACTGTTACTTCATAAAGTGATGCTAGTATATCCTCTAAACACTTAAATAATAGTACTCAAAATGATTATACGAAGTAAAATGTGGGCTTATTTCACATTTATGATGCAACAGTCAAACTGTGAAAGCGGGGGAAAACAATGAAAACTTTTGGTGAGACAATCCAGAAAATCAGAAAGTCACGTGGAATCACTCAAGCTGAACTTTCCAATAACTTATTAAATCGGACAACTTTATCCAAGATAGAAAACTCACTTGAAGAGCCTTCCTATCAAAATGCTTCACGATTAATTAAACGTTTAGGTATCACTCAAGTGGAATTTGACTATATTAGAAATGATTATAACTTTAGTCCAAAAGAAAAAATAATTTTTGATTTTTTCAATATTGCTTATAATACGGAATCTGCCAAAATAGATACTTTACTTAAAAGATGTTCCGAATTTCCCGACGATAATGAAATTAAGAAAATTAGTCTTATTTTAAAAGCATTTAAATCCGAAAATTTGAACTCTGCTAGAAAAATAATTTTACCTTTTTGGCAATCTCAAGGATCAAAAGTTGATAATTGGAATATTTTAGACCTCTATCTATTAAATATGATTTTCTTCGTCTTTGATGAAGAAAGCATGATTGGCATTTCTAATCGAGCAATTGAAACCATTGAAAATAAATATCCATTTCTCGAATCTCTAGAAGAAAATTTTGCTTTAAATAAAGCTGTTATCCTTATGAACATGAATAAATTTGATTCAGCAGCAAGAATTTTATTCAAGGCTATTTCTTTAGCTAAATCAACATTTCGATACGATAAATTATTTATGGCTAAAGGTCGTCTAGCCATTTGTCAAAAAAATAAAGAAGAAGCTGTCAAATGCTTAAATACTTTGAAAGCAATGGAAGCTCTTGATGTGTATCGCGGTTTACAAACCGAAATAAAGGAGTTCGCTGATCGGTTTAACGAAAACTAAAAAATTAGACTAAAGGCTATTGCAATGCAATAGCCTTTAGCAGGGTATATTTTATCGTTTTAATTAAAAGAATTATATTCGGGGAAAATTCATTCCATGTTCTAAGTCGCGTCCCCTTAAGTTTTTGTTCTCACCTACCTTTACCTAAATTTTAAGGGGTAATAAGTAGCAGTAATTAAATTGTTCTGTTATTTCACATTACTAAAAAGCGTTGCACACAAATGCAACGCTTTAATATTGTTCTTTCACCAGCATTTCGTGGTCTATTTTTGCTCGTCCATTATTATAATCAAAAGAAAAACCGGGCTGAACATTAAATAAATAAACATTGAAATCTAAACTGCCATCAGTCGATACGGCTTGCAGGTTAATTCCCCGCGCCATCAATTCTTCTCCGCGAAAAATCGGAGTCGCCTGGTAAATTACCCGCTTATTTTCCCGCAATGCGGTCCGAACGCGACTTTCGAAGATCGTCTGAATGCGCTGATTGGAAAAAGCGGACTGCGTAAATAAATTTTTGGGATTATTTTGATCTCCTGAAAGGTTACGCGGATTAAAATTACCTTCCTGGTCTATCCCCGCAGAAACAGAATAGGCAATCAAGTGGCCGCGGTTGTATATTTGTGTTCCATTGCGGCGATTATAATGCCAAGCAGTTGGCTGCACAAATTGCTGAACCCGCAAGCTACCGTTGGCAACGTTGCGTTTTTCTAAAAAAGCAGTATTGGAATGGGATGTTCGGTTAAGATTATCTAGGTTCGAATAAATAACGCGGTTGACGCGCCATGCGTTTTTAATCAAAGTTGACTTGTCATTATTAACCGTAATATAAGCTGAAGAACCACTCTTAAAATTGAGCTGTGCCAGTTTAGCATAATCTTGCTGTGACAAACCACCGTAGACTTTAGCTGCTGGCTTAGCCTGCTCAATCTTATTTTTCTTTGCTGGCTCATTGCGCGTTATTTGATTAATTGTCTGTCGACCGCTTGGATCCGTACCGCCTTTAGTCGAAACAAACCATAGCAAGAACAAAATAATAATGACTATCGCCCAAAAGTCACCATTAATTACCTTTCTGCTTTGTCTTCTCCGCCTGCGTGCCATTACATCCGCTCCTTATTTGATAATAACTAAGTATAGCCAATCGAACTTTTGTTTGCAATAGCTGTAAGAAAAAAGCAAAGCTTTTTACTTTGCCTTAAGATGTTAATTTCTAGCCCATTCGTCAAGCATGTTCAAAAAATAGCTCTCGGAAAGACGTTTAATTTTACTGCCGGATTTATTATATTCTCGTGCTTGCTGAATTGCCTCATTGTTTTTATCAAAAAAGCTATCGTCATCAATAATTAAAAAATTAGTATCAGGCGTAACGATTGTCTGAGCCTGACCATTCATATTATTAACCATCAAAGCAGCTTCCGCATTATCCATATTGATTCCGTCAACGAACGCAACCTTTTTATTGTTGACCGGATTGCGGTAGCCAAGTTCCCAAGCTTCCAGTTCGGCGGCAAGTAAATCCATGTTTTTAATCTTACCCTGAGCCTTAGCCAGTAATTCATCTGTGAAATTAGCACGAAAATCATCGTAAACTTTTTTGGTATCGATTGAATCATCTAGGCCGTGATGCTGTTCGGTTTCTGCAATGCCTGCGCGCTGCATACAGTCAAGCAAGCGATTATGCTGGAACGGATAGTAAGCTCGGGCCAGGCGAAGCACATCAACATAATCATTATTTAGTTGAGGCAGCTTAAACTTTTCCGTTAAGTCATATAAAAAATTCAAGTCAAAGTTGACGTTGTAGCCGATAATAATGTCATCACCGATAAATTGCCGAAACTCCGTCATTGCTTCTTTAACTGGGATACCCTTTGTTAACAGCAGCTCTTCAGTTATGCCGTTTAATTTAGTAATAAAAGCCGGAACCTTATTCGAGCGCGGATAAACTACCAGTTTGCTGAACTGATCAACAATTTCGTTATTACGCACCCTAATGGCACCAAGCTCAGTTACATGATCACGGTAAGGGTTAAGCCCCGTGGTCTCAATATCAAGCAACGTATAGTCAGCAATAAAAGCCGGATTTTCTTGGCCCTTGGCACGGAGTTTATCTTGCGCACCAGTAACATGCAAAACACCGTTTTTGATATAAATACTCATCACAAGCCCCCTTTTTAAAGCAAGTTCTGTAATAGAATAGCTGAATCGGCGTTTACGCCAGCGCTTCTGGCTTGGATATCAAGCGGTAATTGCTCTTGACGATAATCAGCAGCAACATAAGACCACTGCGGATATTGCTGGACAAGGTGAATAATTGGCTGAAGCAGTTGCGGGCTGGTTTCATCTACCCCCAATTCAAGGAAAACCGTTTTTTCCTCTTCATTACCAGTTAAAAACCACCGAAAACGAGTATTAGCATCTGTATCCGGGTAAAAATGCTCATTTAACGGCATGTGAATTTCCATTGGCTGACCGCATTTTTTACATTTAGGCACAAAAGCCGCCGCTAAATCCTGCTTTTGCTGTTTAGCAGTTAAGATTTTTTGGACAGCACCACGACTATCTCTAAGTCCGTGATTAATGCCACTTGAACACTGCATTTTTGTCCAATCGCCAAAAACATTAAAAATCCGGTTTTCATTAAAGCCAGCACTTTCAAAGAAATGACCAAAGCTGGATGTTGCAATAAAAAACTTTTTCTGGCCAATTAATTTGCGTAAATTTTTCATTGTTTGGCTTGGCTGATATTCAAGCGAATAGTGCGCAATCAGTTGACTCCAACAAAGCCATTTGTCAGACCAAGAAGCAGATTGCTGGTCTAACGCTTCTCCCACGGAATTCACATGATACTTTTCTGCAATTGTGGGAAAGTCCTGTGCAAAACTTGCTTGCCCCAGTAGGTCAAGTCCCTCCAATTTTGCCATTCCATTACCCGCAACGATAATCATCACATCGGCATCAGCAACCAGATGCTTTGCCTTACTCAAATTTTCCATCTATTCCTATTACTTTCTAATTGTTATTTTTGATCATAGCTAGTAAATGAAAGCTTGCCATTTTCAATATCAGCTAAGAAAATATCGCCAATATTGTCATAGCCTGCATCTTTTGCTTCCTTTTTTAACCAGTCTTCATCCTTATCAATAAATTCAAGCACTTCTTGGTTAATTTGACCATCATTAATTAGTGGAAAACGAAGATTTTTTTCATCTTCTTGAATCACAGTTAGTTGACCATTCTTCTCAAAAATACAGTTTTTGACTTCATTAACCGAATAAACACCTTGGCTCCGTAGCTTAAACATCAACTCGTTAGCAGAAATCCCGGCAGATAAACAGTTCTTAACCAGAACTTTTCCATCCTTAATAATTTGAATTGGTTTGCCATCAATCAACACGCGAATAATGTTGCTGTGTTCACGGGCAAATTTAAGAATAAAGACCACTAAAGTCCAGACAATTAACACTAGGAGAAACTGCAGCACCGTGATGCTGGAATTATAAATGACCCCACCGATAATGCCACCAAGAACATAGTTCTGCAATTGGTCTAATGCCGTGGTTGGGGCAATATTGCTTTTACCAAAAACATTAATCTGGAAAATTAATGTTAACACACCTAAAACAAATTTAATAAAAAGTTGCGTATAATCCATGTCAATTTCCCCCTATCAATTTTTGACATTAACTTCATGATTAATAACATGAGCTTTCTTTAAGGTGTAGCTATTATTATCATCATTCAGTTCCAATTGGTAATCAATATCTTTTGAATGAAGTCTGACAATTAGACCATTTTGTAAATTAGTTGAACTAACCATGACATCACTATTAGAAACACCGTGGTCTTTAGCAACCGACTTAATAAACGGAATGATCTGTTCAGAC
The DNA here is from genome assembly GCF_026535825.1 of Lactobacillus sp. B4026. Classification (NCBI taxonomy): domain Bacteria; kingdom Bacillati; phylum Bacillota; class Bacilli; order Lactobacillales; family Lactobacillaceae; genus Lactobacillus; species Lactobacillus sp. B4026. The sequence continues at coordinate 246,253 of NZ_JAFNPD010000003.1, read as the reverse complement.
TGGGATTTTACCAAATTGGTTTGAACATACTTTTCATATTGTGTTCCAACAAATAATAATAAGAAAAGCAACGCAATAATTCCTAGGTCACGGTAACGAGTATCGAACCGGTGCCGCAAGTAAAGAACTGTAAAAGCAATCATCGTTAACGCCGCAATTGCGATTAAGACATACAAAATTGTTTTACTAGTATTTTGATTCTGCTCAATGTACTTGAGTGTGTAAAAAGTCATAACACTACCACCTCTAGTTAAAAACTCCGCACCGGGTATTAAAAGCGATGCATTAATGTAATATCATGGTTAGCTCACTAAACTATGTTTATAAGTCTACCTAATATCAGTATATCAAAAAGTGGTTAGAACCTGTCTAACCACCACTTGTGAATATTTATTTTAGCGATGCCGAAGTTGTCGCATCATCTGGCACCTTTTCTTTTTCTTTTACTGTAGGCTGTTCGTCTTTTTCAGCAGCTGCCTTAGTCGATGCTCCCGTTGCAGCATCCGGAGAAGAATTGCGCCGATAAGTAGCGCCTGTAACTGCATCTGGGTCATTAACCAATTTTTGTCCAGTCGTTTCGCAGAAATACTTAACTAACGGATAAAGATCTTGTACCCACTCGTAGATCCCAGCATAATTACCCTCATCATCTTCTACGCGCTTGTAGTAATGTAAAACTAATTGATGCAAATTACCAGTCGGGACAGGCATATAGACTTCATCATGACCATCCTGTTTGGTCCGCAATGCGTGGACAACTTTTTTAGCTTCAGGAATGACATCGCGTACATCTGGATGAACTTGTCCCATCGAACTTCCTACTTGATCAGGCGTTCTTTTTGCCTTCATCTTTGTAGCTGGATCTACCGGACGGTTGTACCACAAAAACTGATTGTTATCGTCAACAAAAGTCAGTTCTCCAATCGTGTTGCGCAGCATCCAGTTAATTTGATTCACTGTCAATAGACCACTATCAAGCTTGACGTAATCATCACCACTTGCCGCGTGCGTCTTGGCCGCCGCTTGTTCTAACCAGTCCGGATCATCAGGAGCAACATCACTCACCGTGTAGCGACTTTTACCCGCGGCGGTAAAATTTTCTGCTAAATATTCTTTTTCAGCCATCTTTTTTAGCCAGTTTGGTTCTGCCATAATATCTCTCCTTATTTTCCATAATTATTCTTCAATTATATCATGTATGCGCTTCACCAAAACGTAAGAATAGCAATAATATCGCCACTTTTACCCTAATAAAAATCTTGCTATTACTTTTACCACGTATTTTATCTGCATGGTTTTTCTTTCAATGCTCATGAGCTAAAATAGAAATTAATCATATTAAGAAGGAGAACAAAATGAAAACTGGTTCCAAAATCATTACTTTAGACAATGGTTACCACTTGTGGACAAATACTCAAGGACACGGTGATATTCACTTACTCTGCTTACACGGCGGTCCTGGTGGCAATCATGAATACTGGGAAGACACAGCCGAACAATTAAAAAAGCAGGGCTTGGATGTACAAGTAACAATGTACGACCAACTGGGTTCCCTTTATTCGGATCAGCCAGATTATTCTGACCCAGAAATCGCAAGCAAATATTTAACTTATGACTACTTTTTAGATGAAGTGGACGAAGTGCGCGAAAAGCTCGGACTAGATAACTTCTATTTAATTGGGCAAAGCTGGGGTGGCCTGTTAGTTCAAGAATATGCCGTTAAATACGGTCAACACCTGAAAGGGGCAATCATCTCATCAATGGTCGATGACATTGACGACTACGTAAAGGCTGTTAATCGGCGCCGTCAAGAAGTCTTACCACAAACGGAAATCGACTTTATGCATCAATGCGAACAAAACGATGACTATGATAACAAACGCTATCAAGAAGATGTCAATATTCTCAACATTAATTTTGTTGACCGTAAGCAGCCTTCTAAGCTTTACCACCTAAATGATATCGGTGGCAGCGAAGTTTACCATGCCTTCCAAGGGGATAATGAATTTGTCATTACCGGGAAGTTGAAAGATTGGCATTTCAGAGACCAATTAAAGAATATTAAGGTGCCAACTTTAATTACCTTTGGTGAGGAAGAAACCATGCCGATTGCTACTGCTAAAATTATGCAAAAGGAAATTCCTAATTCGCGTTTGGTTACTACGCCTGACGGCGGCCACCACCACATGGTTGATAATCCTGCTGTTTATTACAAACATTTAGCTGACTTTATTCGTCAAGTCGAAGATAATTCCTTCGCTGGTAAATAGTTGTCAAAGCAAAAAAATATATAGTATATGAAAAAGCAAGCAAAATTTAGCTTGCTTTTTGTTTTGCCAAAAATGTTTTTTAACTATATCAATTTATTTGTTTAGTCAATTTCAGAGTTTATAAAATACTATGTTTTGTTTCCTTTTAGTCTACTTAAATAAATAAAAATTATAAATTAATTTTTGCTATTAGTTATTTTATTATTCGATGATTTTTAGTTGCTTAAACAGTGAATAAACTATTACCAAATAAGCGTTACAAATATATTAAATTTATTTTATAATAAGAGTGTGTAGTATTTGTATAGATGTGATTTCGTAATCAAATATGTAATAGCGTTATTATATATTTAATTAGTTTTTATAGATTTGTAAACAGTAATTAATAAACTCTAGGGATGATGAAATGAATGTTTTTATCACGGTTATGCTTATTGTCAATGGCTGTGCCTTTGTTTTCGACTTTATTTTCAGCCTCTATTTATCATTTAGTAAAAAAATTAGGCAAGAAAAATATTCTGGTAGCTCGCGGAATTTTACCACCTTGCTATTGTTAATTCCCGCTATGAATGAATTCGTAACGCTAAAGCGAGATTTGCCATATCTGGTTAAATTACACAATCAATGCAGGAATTTTATCAATTTAGAGCTAGTATTTATCGATGATGATTCTAGTGATGGCACAACAGAATTACTCGATAAATGGTCACATCACGCCAATTTGCACGTTATTCACCGTGTTAAACCAAACGCGCAAATTGGGAAAGGACCAGCTTTAGAATATACCGTCAATCAAATTATTCAAATGAATTATTCCCTTGGCAAGACACTTATTGGCATTATTGATGCGGATAGTCACTTTGATTCTGATTACTTAAGAGAGGTCGTTGCTACCTTTCAAAATTCCTTTTACGACCTTGTTCAAACGCGTGTTGACGTTTATAACACTGTTGATAACCTGACAATAATGCAAAATTTTGAATTTTCCATTTATAATGCACTATTGCAAATGGCACGAACAAATTGGGGATCGGCTTTGGCTTCTGGCAATGGTCAGTTCGTTACGTTAAAAATGGCCAAAAATGTTGGCTGGTCTTCCTCCCTGCTTGAAGACTGTGAGTTCTCACTCAAGGGATTGCTGAAAGGCTATTATGGCACTTTCTTAAATACCGTCAGTGTTAAGCAAGAAGGTGTTTCTAACTTAAGAAAACTTATCCGGCAGCGGACTCGCTGGTGCCAAGGTGGCCTGCAATGCCTTAGGATTTATGGCGGAGCAATAATGAAAGCCAAGCATCTTCAAACAATTGTTAAAACTTTCATCATTTTTTTCTTAATGGTGCCATATCTATCCATCATAGTTGTTCCATCATCAATTATTTCGGTTTCAGTTTTGATCTTTTATGCTTTCTATCGGCCATTAATTGGTTTAGCAATTATTTTCACATTATTATTCACAGAAAACCTGGTCAATACGTTAATGATTGAAAAACAATGGCACGAATCGAATTTAGAGCCACCTAAAAATCGTTTAATAATTTTTAGAATAATCTTTAGCTTTGCCTTTTATCGCTGGGTGCTAGCCTTTATCCCCTATCGCGCCATAATCCGCCAATTAAAAGGGAATGATTCATGGGTAAAAACAGCTCACAGCTAGTTATATGTAAATGCACTAAAAAAGGCACATCACAACCGATGTGCTTTTTTTTGAACAAAATTAGTTAATTCAGATAATTAAGCAAGCGGTGTAAAACTCTGGGGCAAACAATCCTTGAAGTTGCTGCCAGTAAAGAGGGCGTGAACTCGCTACTTTCTAAAATTGTGCGTCCAAAAATGTCATAAAAAGCCACCGGCTCAGACTCGACAATAAAGGTAAGTTAAAACAAACTTTATTGATAGATGAATTTTTAACTCTAGTCATCACTGACCTAACAACCATCTAAAACCTTCGTGGAAGCTGCCGGAAAGTCCTTCAAGTTCTAGTCATCGCTGATCTAACAATCATCTAAAACACGTCCAGTAAATCAATGCTACTCATTGTAGTTCTAGTCATCACTGATCTAACAACCATCTAAAACTCTGATGGTTGGACATATGATAACTCTATTGTTCTAGTCATCACTGATCTAACAACCATCTAAAACTACTCGGTTTTTCAGTATTAACCGGTGAGCGTTCTAGTCATCACTGATCTAACAACCATCTAAAACCAACAACTCTGCGTGCAATAGCATCATGTTGTTCTAGTCATCACTAATCTAACAACCATCTAAAACAATGTTAAAACTGATTTAACAAGGTTGCCGGTTCTAGTCATCACTGATTTAACAACCATCTAAAACCCTGTCTTAAGTAGACTGGTTTTTTCAAATGTTCTAGTCATCACTGATCTAACAACCATCTAAAACTTTTCAAATTATCGTATTTAATTTTTAATTGTTCTAGTCATCACTGATCTAACAACCATCTAAAACGCGCTGAAAGTGCCAATAACATGGCTACGAGTTCTAGTCATCACTGATCTAACAACCATCTAAAACACGAAGTAGGTATGTCTCTGCAACCCAAGTGTTCTAGTCATCACTGATCTAACAACCATCTAAAACTGCGTCCACTTAGTGTTAACAACTGCTTTTGTTCTAGTCATCACTGATCTAACAACCATCTAAAACGAGAAGTTAATCTAAATGATATTCCATTAGGTTCTAGTCATCACTGATCTAACAACCATCTAAAACGAATAATGCAAGACAAAGATGCTAATGCGAGTTCTAGTCATCACTGATCTAACAACCATCTAAAACCTGACCAACATAAATAGACCGTCCCTTAATGTTCTAGTCATCACTGATCTAACAACCATCTAAAACTCGGGCTAGATTTGAAAAAACCAGTCTATTGTTCTAGTCATCACTGATCTAACAACCATCTAAAACTAAAAGATTTACGTAAGCAATACACCGATAGTTCTAGTCATCACTGATCTAACAACCATCTAAAACTTAAAGTTAGCATCAATATTCTTAAACAGTGTTCTAGTCATCACTGATCTAACAACCATCTAAAACATTTCAAGACGTTGTTGATGGCTTTAATTCGTTCTAGTCATCACTGATCTAACAACCATCTAAAACCTTCACGTTCAAAAAAGGTGATCGAATTAAGTTCTAGTCATCACTGATCTAACAACCATCTAAAACGTGTGGTCGTTCCATTAAATATTTAGTCATGTTCTAGTCATCACTGATCTAACAACCATCTAAAACTAAACTGTTGGAGTTAAGCTCACTTGCTTAGTTCTAGTCATCACTGATCTAACAACCATCTAAAACCGATATTTTATCATCAAATTTTAATGTAGTAGTTAGTACCAGTCGACTAAATCCTCGTCAATGTAATAAAATTGCGCATCCTCGGGAACAACCAAAAAATCTGTAGATGTGAATTCAATTAGAACAACCATTAACCTCATTTGTTTTGCAATTTGTGCTAATTCAGCTAATTCCCGATTATCTAAATAATTTGTTGCATTGCAAAACACGGGAACTGTTTTTAAATTACAATTTTGATGAATCTTTAGAACCGTTTCAATTATAGCATATGGATCACTCAATATATTCTCGTCTAGATGCAAATCGGCCATTTTAAGTACCTTTTTTAAATCTTCACCAAAGTTAATTGCTAGTGGTAAATCTTCAAGAAGCAGTGAATCAGATAATGCTAATTCTAAATTGCTAAAAGCACAGAATATCTTATTACGCGTGGCTTCATCTAAGTTAGTGATATAAGTACTAACAATTTTGGTTAAATATTTTTTAGTAATATCACCACTTAACAAAGGGTCTCCTACCATGTCAAAAGTTTTAGTAACTTCAACCGGATCATAATTGTCGCTCGAACAGATTAACATTTTATTTTTTCCTTGAATACCTTGAACTAAGTCGCGATACACAATTGAACTTCGAGTGGCCAATATTTTGATTCCAGAATCTGAGAAAACCCATTTCTTATGTGTTAAATACGCTAAGATCACAGGATCACCGTCCGATCAGAACTATTACGAACATCATCCACTGGCTTACCGACTAAAAAGTGCATATCATTATACTGCTTTTCCGTAACCATCAATGATTGTACTACTCCGCCATGGGGTAAAAACTTCTTAACCCTATTTTCCAGAAAAGTTGCCGTTTGCCTGGTGACACAAACCCGGGCATAAACCGAAAATTGAATCATTAAAAAGCCTTCATTAAGTAATTTTTGCCGAAACTGACGGTATTCTCTTCGTTGCTGAGCAGTTTCTGTTGGCAAATCAAACATTATCATTAAGCGCATCATTCGGTACCTCATTAGTTAATGCCATCTCCATTTCAGGTAACTCTTTCGTTTTTTCGTTTAAAAAGCACAAGCAGTCATGCACATATTTAGAAATTGCATTCGATAAGATCGTTTTTTTGTTGTTATATTTTATTTCTAAACTCAACAACTCGACTAAACCATATTTAATATCAGGCGTCAGCTGCTTAATCTTTTCATGAGCTTTTACCCAATAATCAACGAATGGACGAAAGGGCTCCATTAAATCCGACGCCAAGTTAAAGCAATTTTCTTCAGAATGATGGTGAATTCCTAGATATGAAAGATACCCATTGACGGCAATCTCACGGTTAAAACTCGCTAATAAAATCGCATAACCATAATCAAGCGCCCCGTTGACCGCGTTATTATCACGCCGGATAAAAGTCTTATCAAATAAAGTCATAAAGTATTTCCGTGCAGCAATTGCTTCCCGATTAGTGGCATCATTTAGTTCCAGCTGATCAAGCTCATCTTGGACATTTTGCCATTCCAACTGGTAATTTTTTAAAACCGCAATCTGATTAGTAATTTTGCGGTCAACTATTTTAGTCCACAACTTTTCTTTTAACTGTAAATCCCAGTTAAACTGATTGTTCAACTTAGATAAGTTTCTAGCACCAGGATAATAACCAACGGTTTCTACAACCGGCTCATCTTTTTCATCGACAAAAATCACTTTTGTCTGGTTTTCTGCCAATTTACTAATTAGCGCACTGGTGATCACGGCCTGAGTAGTCGAAACTAACAGCAAGTTAATATCTGCAATTGGTATTTGTTTAATTCCATCACGCGTTTGAACAACCATCATATTCATCGAATACGTCATCTTTGCATGTTGCGTAATGATAACTGATCTCCATCCCATATTTCCTCCTTGTATATTCTTCAAAAAATGATAAAATAATGTTATCGGGTAGCTCCCGATTGATGATAACTAATCATCACTGATCTAACAACCAGATTTAAAATCAAACAATGCATTTTTATGCAAAGTTTCAACGCGATATTTTTATCGTCCTGCCTCAGCTCTATAGCGGAGGTTTTTTTATGCACTGAAAAAGGGAACTGACAACCGTCAGCTCCCTTTTTTGGCTTTTATAATTTAGAAATTTTGATTCTTTTTTCAAATAAACCCGTTGGCGATTGGAAAACTAACATTGCATCTGGAGTAAGGGCTATACCAGATTTAAATTGCATCTGACCAAATGGTGTTTTTACTCCAATTTCTTTAAGATCACTAGCTACCATATTGTCATGTAAGCCATTCAGGATCCGGCTAATTATTTCCTTTTTCTTTGCTGGATTGAAACTAGCAAACTTCTCTCTACCGTCATGTAAACCTTGTCTAAATTTACTTATATCAAACAAAGGAAGATAACTATCAGCCTTAGCAAGTATTTCATCATAAGCCTTAATTAACAACTGGTCCTGATCTTCATCTTTAATGAAATTATCGGTAACAATCCGCATTGTTTCCCATGATAAAGTTAATTGTTTGGCATTACTTATGTAACTAGATGAATTAAGCATGAATTTACGTTCACCATCAAGGATTACCTGCTTATACAAAATGTGGCCAGCAACGATGTCAAAGTCTTTTATCCCCCGCTTCGTCTTTCCCCTCTTGTCAAACATAACTAGTGGCGTTAAAACTTGCTTTAGTGTTTCATCATAATTGCCCTGCTTTTGTGCTTTCTTCAATTTAGCCAAAGCACGCATCGGCACGCCAACAACTTTATAGATTGAATCCTTATTCTTACGAATTTTTACTATTGCCATATATGCATCAGTATTTCCTGTATAGCCTCCATAAATTTCAGGATTTAGATCTTTTCCTTTAGAAATTAAACTACGTGATTTAGCAGTATCCCGTTCAGCACGTGGAAAAATAGTCATTTTAAACATTTCCTGATCTTGCGTAGTTGTCTCGCGCGAGACCAAAAGATACTTGAAGTTATATGCCCGGCGTAATTTATCAAAGATATCAGGGTGTTTAAGGAAAACTACACGGTCACTCTTATCCTCTTTGATTTCTTCGGGTGCTTTTCTTTGATCATTATCCTTTTGTAGTAGTGGCCACAAGAACGTAAATTCTTTAGTATTATTGACAGTATCTTCCTGCAACTTTTTATCTTTGCTAAATTTTTTAAATTGACCGTAAACAAAGTATGGTCGAAGTTTCGGATAGACCTGATAAAGAAAATTACCGCAGATAATGGAGAGATACGCATCAAGTGCATGATGATAGTCATTTACTTCACGGCTCTTATAAAGATTAAGCCTCTTACGCAGAGCTGAGTTATCACCCGCGCGAACCGTAATAATTTCAGATTTAGGATAAATATTTTGCAAGATGACCGACACTAGTTTGACAATTTGACTGGTTTCAACCAATTGCCGATTAATAAAACCTGATTTTTGGTACTTATTCAAATTAGCTGGATCAAGCAGCAAGTTGTTCTTTTTGCGATTATTGATGAGTCCCGTTTTTTGCCACATAGACCACATATCTTTAATAGTCATTTTTAACTCTGGTACCCAGTTACCGCCGAACCGCTTAAGTGGTACATCGTCTGATTTTTGTGCGTTGAATTTTTTAGAAGTCAAAACACGATTGTCAAAAGAATCATCTTTAATAAAGCTCTGTGGCAAAATATGGTCAATATCATACCTTGACTCAATGTCATCAATATTGATCCTTTCACCAGTATAAGCATCCCGACCACCCTGAATGAAATAAAGGAAATATTTATCTTGTGCAAGTTTTCTACTAGTAATCGCATTCTTAAGACTATTGGTTAAATCCTTATCGACCAACTCTTTGGCAGTATCTTGGTATGCTTTTAGCAGTTTACTTCCTCTTACCTGAGACAATTTTGGATTACTTTCAGGGTTACGAGTAAATTCAATAGCAAACTGCGCGGGCGCTTTGCCACCGGCAGCCTTAACAACATCGTTGACAACCTTAACTACCTGCCTAATGGCTTTCTTATTGGCTGGCGAAGTATACGCATCGGCCAAAATATCTTCAACACCTGTTTTCTTAACGATAACCTGATTTTCTTGTTCAATCGCATCTTTAAAGTCCGGCTCCGTAACAATCTGCATAAAGTTTTTTTGACTATCCCATAATTGAGCCATGATATTCTGGCCGTTTTGATCATGTAAGCCTACTAGCAATTTGCGAGATAATCTGCCCCAGCCTTGCAAGCGCCAATTAGCAATCGCCTTAAATTGGTCATTTGTTAACCAATTAATTTCACGCAATTTTTCTTGATAAATTTTCTTATCTTCAAAAATAGTGGACCACTCGATTATTTTTTCAAAGTCCTTTTCATAATTAGCATCATCAAGTTCTTTATCAAAGACCTTTAAGTTTTTGAGATGGTAATAACTAGACAAGCTAGAATTAAACTTAGTCGGATCGGCTAATCCTTTAATATCATTCGAGCCATAGTTAGTTTGCACCCAAGTAGCGAATTTCTTAGCTGTAACTGTTTTATTCTTTTCAAAAAGTTCCTCGTAAGCTTTCTGCTTCTTGGTTGGACTGAGACGCTTACCATTAATTTTGATATTATTCAGCTCATTCAAAACAGTAAACTTCTGATAGAGTAAACTATTCGCCGGTATAACATCTTCACCAAGAAGGTAAGTATCTTTAAGTGTCATGCGTTTAATAAATTTATTGGCAGATTTTTCTCGATCAACCTTTTCTTCAAAATTCCAAGGCGTAATCTTACCTGCTTCTTTACGCACCATCCAGGCAAAGCTCTTACCTGAAGTTTGCTCCTGCTTATTCGCTGTAATCATTGGACCGACATAATACGGTACTCTAAATCTAACTAACTCATCAAGCTTATACGGGGCCTGTTTTAGGTGCTGCTCCACCGGATTTTTCTCTGCCAAGAATGGATAATATTTACTTTGTTTAGCAATAATTCGGTCAAGCTCTATTTGGTGCAGCTGAAATGGAATGACACCGTTACTATTTGTGCGCTGCTTTGGCATGAAATTATCAAGCTCAATTTCATGTAAAATTTGTTTAGCTGCATCTGAGTCATCGACATTATTTTGAATTATTTTATAAAAATCATCTTTAGCTAAAGCGCCCTTAACTTTTAATTCTTTTTTAGCTTCAAGCAATTTACCATGCCGGTTATTAACGTATAAATCGTAAGCTAGGCCCAACATCTTGGCTTTTTTCTTATCCGCTTGACTATTAATTGCTTTCTTGAGCAATTGATAATCTTGCGCATGTTTATTATATTTATTTACCATTGACTCAGACAAAGTCTTGCCTTCATCAACAATATTGCTAAGGGTAATTGCACTGAATAATTTTCTAATCTCAGCAATAATTGTTTGTTCTGGCTCTTCTAGTTCTGGAAGCATCGCTTCAAGTTTATCATCCGCATCTGCATCGGTTAGTTTAAGTTCCCAAGCAGCTTTATCGCTTTTATCAATTTCTTTATCTAAAATCGTTTCAAATTGCGTCTTATAACCCATGATGGCATTGGCAATTTGCTTAGCAACATTTTTATCAAGTTTACTAGTCGATGTTGTCAAAAGTTTGGCTATTTTCTTAACCTTATCGACCTTGTAAATCGTTCGGTCTACGTCTTTTCCCTTGATAACAGCTTCAATTTTAGCTGCATTAGCTGTTTCAAATTTTAAACCGGTTTCCTGGTCTTCCGCCAAATCGGCAAAAGCGTTATTGATATTTTCAAGTACCGGCTCTACTTCAATTTTAGAAGCATTAAAATCGTTAACTGACGTATCTTGTAAAAAGTTGCCCCGATACTTAACAATATGATGCATCGCCAAAAAGATTTCACGCAAATCGAACTTTTTGTCCTCTGTCATTAAGGCCTGCCGCAGATGATAAATTGTCGGGTAATCCTTGTAAAAGGCAGCATCTTCTTTGGCAGTCGGAAAAACAATGGCCTCGTACTTTTGATGTTTTTTATCTAATGGCGATACCCAAGATTGATGCAAACGGACAAAAAAGCCCGGATCAACTTCAGCCATTGGCTCCGCAAAGATTTCTTCTAACAAACCTAGTCGCCATTTGCGTCTTTTAAGGCGACGACGTGTAGTCCGAAAGCCGCGCCGGTCGGCTGCAGAATGCCCTTCTTCAAATAAATGTGAGCCCATTGCCGTCTTACCGCGTAACTTCAAAAGAGTATTTTTCTTATCCGTGACCGCCCAGCCACAGGAATTGGTCCCGATATCGAGTCCTAAAATATAGTCATCCTTAATTTTATTCATATGAGTCTCCTGTAATCACTTTCATTACTATAAGAATACCGCAATTAATTTTCATATGCACCTTATTTTTAAATTCAAACAAAAATGGCAACTATATAGTCACCATTTCCCCAGAATGCTACTTAATCTTGTGATTTTTCCTTAATTGTTGCGGCAGAAGCCTCTAGCAGCTTTTCTTCTTCCTCGGTTAATGATAATTCAACTTGCTGAATTATTCCATCGCGACCAACGATTGCTGGATATGATAAATAAGTGCCGTACTTTTCCTGGTAATTAGAAACTGGCATCTCAGTGTGGGCGTCACTTTCAATTGTTTCAACCAAGCGAGTTACAGCCGCTGAAATACCATAGTTAGTATATTGCTTGCCCTTGTAGACAGTTTGACCACCAAATTTAATTTCATCATTTAAGTCTTCCAATTTCCACGATTGTTCTTTAGCCAGCTCCGTAATTGGTTTTTCCAAGACCTTAACTGTCGACCAAGCCGTAAATTGTGAATTACCGTGTTCCCCTAGGTTAAAGCCTTCAACTGAGCGGGGATCAACGTGCAAGCGGGAGCCCACTGCTCGTTTCATCCGTGCAGTGTCGAGCAAGGTACCAGTACCAATGACGTGCTTTTTCGGTAAGCCCGTCAATTCTTGGTACATGCTAGTAATCGCATCAACTGGATTAGTGATTGCAACTAGAATACCGTTAAAGCCACTTTCCTTAATTGCGGAAGCAATCGCACCAATTCTTTCTTTATTAAATTTCAATTCCGCAAACCGCTCGCCGCCAGCTTCTAACGCAATATTACCAAAAGCACTAATTATAATATCCGCATCTTTTAAGGCGGAGTAATCATTGATGACAATATTAACGTGGTGCTTTAAGTTAGCCATGGCATCTTGAAAATCTAGTTCATCAGCGGTTACTTTTGCCTTATTTTCATCAATTAAAACCAAATCATCAACTAATCCCGAAATAATTAACTGTTGTGCCACAGTACTCCCAACATGGCCGTCACCGATGATCCCAATCTTATTACTCATAACTTTTCCCTCCTAATTAGACTTTAAGTCTTTCTCATAAATAAAAATTGTATCTTTTATTATATTACGTTTTTATCCTAAAATAAATTTAACTTTAAAAAAATATTAGTATTTTTAAGAGATGTTTTCAGTAAAAATTAAATTTCACTGTAACGCGCACTTTCCCGCCAGTTTGTCTTATACTAAAAAGCAGGAGGTATAATATGAGACAAATTAAAATTGGCAATACCAACTTCACAGCTTCTGCAATTGCTTTTGGCATTATGCGGATGAATCAATTAAAAGTAGCTGATGCAGTAACAGCCCTTGAAACGGCACATGACTGCGGTATCAACTATATCGACTCTTCTGATATTTATGGACACGGCAAGTCCGAGGAAATTTTTGGTGAAGCTTTGGCACAGTCTTCACTTAAGCGCGACGACTTTTATATTCAATCTAAGACGGGTATTTATGAAAACGAAGCCCTTGATTATAAAACTACGCGGTACGATTTTTCTAAAAAGCACATCATAGCTGCCGTTGACGGTATTCTTTCGAGAATGAAAATTGATTACTTGGATAGCTTACTACTTCACAGACCTGATGCTTTAATGGATCCAGCAGAAATCGCTGCTGCCTTCGATCAACTGCAACAGGAAGGCAAGGTACGGCACTTTGGTGTCTCCAACTTTAACCCAATGCAAGTTGAGTTATTGCAAGCTGGTTTAAGTCAAAAACTATTAATTAATCAATTGCAAGTAAGTGTCATGCATACTGGTCCAATTGATTTTAATATTCACACCAATATGACAGATGCACGCAGTATTGATCATGATCGCGGCATCCTTGATTACTCACGTTTGCGCCACATGACGGTGCAGGCGTGGTCACCATTCCAATATGGTCAAATTGAGGGCAACTTCATTGGTAATCCTAAATTCCCTGAAGTTAATGATGCTTTACAAAAAATTGCGGATCAAAAAGGTGTTTCCAAGAATGCCATCGCGGCGGCATGGATTTTGCGTCATCCTGCAATCGACCAAGTAATTATTGGGACAATGACGCCAGCACATATCGTTGACAGTGCCAAAGGGGCAGATATTCGACTGACCGCACAAGAATGGTACGATATCTACTTAGCAGCTGGCAATGACTTACCTTAAAAATTATCAACAAAAAAGCTTAGTGCTACAGCACTAAGCTTTTTATTTGGGTAAAATTATTAGCTTCTTTTACGGTGATAACTATTAGGTATGCCCAATTTTTTCCGGTATTTTGCAATTACCCGCCGACTCAGCTCTACTCCATGTTTTGCAAAAATGGCAACGAGCTGCTGGTCACTAAAGGGTTCAAGACTGTTTTCCGCTTTTACCAATTCTTGTAAATCATATTCAATTCGTTCTTGGGATAAATCCTGTGCCACTTGGCGCGGAAATAACATTTTCAAACTAAAAATCTTATTTTGACACTGGATATATTTGTCTTTAATTGCCCTACTAATCGTACTTGGAGCAAGATCCAACGCCTTTGCGGTTTCCTTAAGACCCAATGGTTTCAACTTTTCTCTTTGCAACGTGATTAAAAAATCATGTTGATACTCCCCCACGTATTTACCAAGCCGCAAAATGGTCTGTTGTCGTTGCTCAATTGCGTTTTTTAACTCAAGATACCTCTGTTTTTGTTCCGTAAAATATTGCCGCTCTTTTGCTTGGCCTTTCAATTCCTGAAAGGTGTGCTCATCAAACAATAACTCTGGAATTTGCGCTTGAAAAGTTTCAATAGTCAGTCGCTGATCTTCTACCTTAAAAATTAAATCTGGTAGTAAGTATTGTGTGCTAGTACCAGTTGTATACTCACTTGCTGGAGCAGGATCCAATGTTTGAATACAAGCTAAGGCATTTTCTAATTGCTTTTCAGAGAATTGCGTAAGTCTCCACTTTTGCGGATCTGCCAGCATTTCTAAGTCATCAGCTAATAAGATCTGTAACGCAACTTGGTCAAAATCATTTTTTTGTTTTGCCTGGATTAATAAACACTCATTTAAGTCTTTAGCTCCAATTCCGCACGGGTCAAGTGTCTGCAAAAATTCCTTAGCCTTTTGCAGCTCATCAATTGAAAATTCAGCTCCCTGCGCAATTTCAGCCAAGTCGGTCCGTAAATAGCCGTCATCAGCCAGATGATAGATTAAGAGCTTAACTGCCTTTTTAACTTTATTATTCCAGTCGCTTAAACGTACCTGTGCTAGCAAATGATCGAGTAAGCTCTCACTTTCACTATCCTTAAGCCATTCTAAATTATGACTTTCTTCTTGTGATTTACCCAAGGAAACAAAAGGATCACTTTCGCTTAAGTCTTTCATTGCAGCGACTAAGTCATACGTACTATAGGATAAAACAGTTAGGTTTTGCTTGAGCTTGGGCGACAAAAAAAGCCGCGTAACTAACTGCTCTTTCGGTTTTAAGACCATTTTTTGCAATCGTGTCATCGGCTTTTTCTCCTTTTTTAAGTCAAATACTTACTAACTGAATTTCCATTACATTTTTATTCATTGAAAGGTCTTCAATTACATTGGCATAATCGAGAGAACGTGGTGTTTCTATATCATATATATTAACATATGTGGTATTATTCAAAGTTTGTGTTACTTTAAAGTTCACATTGATTACAGTAATATCATGCTTTCTAAAATAGTCATTGATAAATTCTTTGGTTTCAACCTTATGCTTGTATTTAATTTCTAGTTTTTTCATTGGATGGATATTAATTAACCGTTTTGAGAAAACTAATACCAAAATGACTGTTACAGCACCTGCAACACCTATCGCGTAATCTCCCATACCTAAAGCTAATCCTAAACCTGCAACTGCCCATAAACTAGCAGCCGTTGTTAAACCCATAATTGTTCGATGTTGAACTAAAATTGTTCCTGCACCTAAAAAGCCAATCCCAGAAACTACTTGTGCAATTAACCTAGCTTCATCAGCACGTACAACCCCTGCAAACTTGGGCTCTGTTAAAGCGATTTGTAATGCATCATAGCCGATTTTCTTTTGAATCAAAGCAATAATACAAGCACCAACACAAACTAAAACATGTGTTTTAATTCCTGCCGGTCTGTTTTTATGCTCTCGATCAAAGCCAATAACACTAGCAACTATGACTGACAGCACCAATCTGACAATAATTTCTGGTAGTGTTACGGCTATATTCAAGTTAAACCACTCCTACTAAACCTAAAACAATTGCTAAAATTAAAACACCAAGTAATATCCAGTTAACATTAACTTTTTTAGATAGTAACCAATAGCATCCTAAAGTAACTAATAAAGGAACTAATCCTTTCCATAATTGATCAAGATAAGTTTGAATTAAGATTGGCTTACCACCAGTGATTGGAATACTTAATTTTGATTTAAATTGGACCATCGTAGCTGTCATGCACCCGATCATCATTAAGCCTAAAGTAGAAGCGGCTTTATTGAGAAGCTTCATACTTCCACTTTCGTACATATCTTGAATAAAAGTATCACCCAAGGTAAATCCCATATAAGTTAAATAGTACCTAGCTAAAATCGATGGTACATTATAAATAATTAGAAATAATAGTGGCCCTAAGATTGATCCTTGACTAGCTAAACTAATACCAACTCCGGCAGCAATTACTCTTAAAACACCCCAAAAGATTGAATCTCCAATTCCAGACAAAGGTCCCATCAATGAAGTCTTAATAGCAACCGTTGTTTCGGGATCAAAATTAGGATCTTGGGCAGTTTTCTTTTCCATTGAAGCTACAAGTCCCATAACAAATGTACCGACATTTTGTGTAATGTTGTACCAAGTGGTATGACGCATCATAGCCTTACGATGGCCCTCTTTATCATTTTTATAATATTCATCAAGAGCTGGCATAATAGAATACATAAAACCAGGTGCATGAGCTTTAGTTGCTCCTACTCGACTCGCAAACACCGTAAAAGACCGCCAAAAAATACGGTTAATTATTTTTTTATCTGTAGGTGAAACATTTTTAGTTAATTTCATGAGAAAAAGTCCTCCTCTTCTTGCTCTTCTGTCGAGGCTGAAACGTTACTTTCTACTTGAGTGTTTTGATTATTAGCAGCCATCGTCTTTTGTTTATTCTCAAGCTCCATAACTTGCTTATCTCTCATCCATTGTAAAGCTACGATAATAATTCCAATTGCAGCTACAGCTACAGAAGGCAAGTTCATATAAGCAGCCAAAATAAATCCCAAGAAATAATATGGAGACAATTGCTTACTCCAAAGCATTCTCATCAAAATTGCAAATCCTACTGCTGGTAAAAGTCCACCAGTTGCAGCCAGACCAGCCATTAAGTTCGCAGGAATTTGGGCTACTAAGTGTTGTACTGGACGTGCTCCAGCCAAAACGGCAAAGAATGTTACCAATGAAAATACAAAATAATTTAAAAACCACATACCAAAATGAAGATGGGTTAATCCTTTAGCATTATCATCACTAGCAACTTTATCAACCATTGGCGCAAAAATGTTCATAACTACATTTTTCATAAACATTAAAATAAATGCAGCAAAGACACCGATTGGCACAGCTAATGCTAGAGCTGCTTTAGTATTTACGCCTAAGGTAATCGCAAATGTAGTAGCTAATACTGTAGCTGTAACAGGTTCTGCAGACAAGGCACCGCCAATATCAACTGCTCCCATGAAAATAGCTTCTAATGATGCCCCGATTAAAATGCCTGTCCTCATATCGCCCATTATTATTCCGGCAATTGTACCAACGACCAAAGGTCGCTCAATCATAGTTTGGCCCCAGAGCCAATTACCGCCAAGGCAGACAAACACGCAAAGTGAAGCCAAAAAGGCAGTTTGTAACATAATTATCCTCCTTCAAAGTATTATTATTTATCTTTCAATAAAGTTTTAATTGGTGTTTTTGCATTGCTTGGAACAACTTGATTAAATACAGGAATGTCTATCTTTGCTAACTCTTTTAGCGCTTCTAATTCATCCTTAGAAAGCATCAAAGTTGAAGATATTTGAACTGAATCCTTTGCATCATCAGCAAATCGGCCAACATTAGCCACATTAATACCCTCAATGTTATTAACGTTTTGAGCAATTTTCAGTGCGTCTTTAACATTATTTGTTAGAGCAAAGATTCTCATATTTGCACCCTTGGGATTATTAAAAACTTTAATCGCATCATCAACCGATCTGATTAATAGTTTTTTACCGGTTGGAGTTGCCATTTTTAAAGTCATTTGTACCATTTGATTATTAGCAGCATTGTCATTAGCAACAACAATACCTGGTGTATTTAATTCTTTTGTCCAAACTAGTGCAACTTGACCGTGAATTAATCGATCATCCACTCTTAGCTGTGCAATCATTACTTTTCCTCCTTATTCAAAAAAATCTGTTTCTTGTTCTTGATTATTTTCATTGTCCTCAAATTCAAAAAGTTCTACTTGACTTTGGTTAATTAGTTCTTGTAAGTGCTTTTTAGATAATTTTTCACTATCAAGTAAGACCGCCATCACAATCGCCAAATTGGTTTGGGTAATAACATAAATGTCTTTTTCGCTAGCGACCTTTAAAATCACCTTTTGGTTTACACTTCCACCTTTTAAATCGGTAAAAATTACCGCAGGCCGTTTAGCAGTTCTTATAAAAGCTGTAATTTGATCGGTATAATCAGTATCATCAACATATGCATCAATTGTTTTAATTTTGTCACCCATACCAGTCAAAATATCAATTGAACTTTTAAGTCCGCTTGCAAAATGCCCGTGACTAGCAACTAGTATATCGGTCATTTTGTCACCTCCTTTACTTTTTTATTAGCAACAACCGTGCCAAGACTTAGAAAGGCTGCTATTTCGGGCAATAAAAAAGAAGTGTTTTAGTTTTAAACACTTCTTTTAGGCAATATTAAACACTTCTAGATGAACTGTTTAAACAATTCATACAATAGAGATATTTCATAGGTAGAAATTTTAATATTATATTTTAATTCGATTGGTTGAAAAATACTTTTAGTTATTTCAAAAAAGGCCTTCTCTTTTGCAGATTCCGGTTCAACTTCAATCTTACCGGTATTACGAACCATCAACCGCTCAATCATCAAAGCAATATGCATATAAAGATTTAATTTGACCTTACCATCTAACTTAAGATTATAAAAATCCTCGTACTTTTTATTAATCGTCTCAACTTCACCCAAAACCACGTCTGGATTTAAAAAGCTCAGCCGCTCAGAAATTCCTTCTTTAGAAAAGAAACGCAACAACTCATTATTGAATTGGTCAAGTTCCTGTTGATTTAAATATGGCGATAACCAATGCTTCAACTTATTTTCACCACTTGAATCCAAAATATCATAAAGGTTCATATGGTTAAATTTAACTTTTTCAGTAATGTCAATCGTTGTTAAAACAAATAGGGTCTGCTTAAAGTACGCCCACTTTTGATTTTCAATTTTTTCTTTTAAATCATTGTAGCCCAGCGGAATTACTTTGATATTGACCGGTAAATATTTTCGCAAAAGGTCACTGATTTTTTCAGCTATTCCTAACCCCGAAATACAGGAAACCAAAATATTAACCGACTGCGAGAACCCTTCATAGTATTTAACCCCAATCTGGTAGTCTTGCTCGGCCTTTTCGGCTATTTGCTTAAACGGCAAATTCTGTTTCATTTTTAAGCCTAAATCTAGTGCCGTTAAAGTCGTCAGATTATTGACTACCAATAAATCACCATCTAGTTGAGAACTAATCTGAGAATAGAGCTGGCTCAATGACCCCATATCGACCATTAAAATAAAGCCGTTAGTAGTGTTAAAACTGGCAATTAACTTATTAGCCTCACCGGCAATCGTTGCAATATTAGCATCAATCGGCATATCAATTGCATCAAACACATAATTACCGCAAAGCGAATTAATAACTGCCTGAATACTAGTTGCCGTATTTTCCCCATGAGCAACCATCAGTCCACGTAGCTGGATTTTTTCATCAACATGATCACTAAGTAAAATTGCAAACAGATAAGTTAGGCTGATTTTACTTTTGGGATTTAAAACTGGCAGCTCTTCATAAAATTTTTCAGCTACATGGAGCGAGCGAGGTAAATGCTCGGCAATCACTTCACCTAAACGAGGTAGATCATAACTTAAGCGGAAATGATGCTCATATAGCGCATAAATAATCGGCTCTAAGTACGCTGTTTTCGCTAAACCGTATTGCTTTTCAATTATTTTTTGAAATAAATATTCATGTTGAACATGTAAGCCTGAATTT
Organism: Lactobacillus sp. B4026; assembly: GCF_026535825.1. Classification (NCBI taxonomy): domain Bacteria; kingdom Bacillati; phylum Bacillota; class Bacilli; order Lactobacillales; family Lactobacillaceae; genus Lactobacillus; species Lactobacillus sp. B4026. Next base: position 226,043 of record NZ_JAFNPD010000003.1, on the reverse strand, counting down.
AGCGACTGCTTATTGATAAATTGGTTAATCGCTTGAATCTGCAGTCGACACTTATTTAAATTAGCTGTCGAATAGTCCGTCAACAATTCCTTTAACGAAGAAATGATGTTGGTTAATTTGCGCGTCATACTGTAGTTGGAAGGTAAAAAGTGCTGACCATGCGGCTCGACACTAATTGCGCCATAATCCTTAAAGCGGGGCAACTGGTCAATCTGCAAATCCTTTAAGTGCAGGACGATTTCCTCTTCGCTGCTGCTGTCTTGGTAAGCAGCGGCACAAGAAACTTCAATAACATTTTTCAAATAGCCAATATTACCTGGATGCTTGAGCTGTACCAGAGCAGAGGTAACTTGCTTATCAACAATTATTTTTTTAGCAATTTTATGGGCTTCGGCATGAAATAATGAGTTAATCAATTCTAACCGCTCATCCACTGGCCGCTCAATATAATCTGGCAGATTGACCCTAACCGGAATTCGCCGTAAAAAAGTAGGCAATAAGACTTGCTCAGGATTTTCCGTAGTCGCCATTATGATGCGCACTTTTGCTTTTATCGGGTGAACGTTGTCACCCATTTTATAAAATTGGTGCGAATCAATAAAACTAAACAATTTTTCCTGATTTTCATTGCTTAATCGATGGACTTCATCCAAAAATAAGTAACCACCATCGGCCTGCTTTAGCAGACCATCTTTTTCGGTATCCGCACCGGTAAAGGCGCCGCGAACATAGCCAAATAGCATACTAGAAATTAGTTCTGGATTATTGGCATAGTTGGCACAATTTAAGACAATATAAGGAGCTTTTTGTGCAATTACGCCACTTTTTTGAGCGTAAGTATACAATTTATTGGCTAAATAGCTTTTACCAACACCTGAATTCCCAGTGATTAAAACGTTCAACCCATCAGGAGGATAGGCGGCAGCGGCTGATAATTGCTGGATTGTTTTCTCAAGTGAGCCGTGACCACCAATAATTCCACCAAAAAAATCAGAATTAGTTTCCCTGGCAGCAATTTTTTGCCACTTAACAGGCCTATCGGCTATTTTCTTTACTTTCTTCTCTTTCACAAGCTGATTAAGATAATGGCTAACAACTGATCTGGACAACTGCAAATGCCGCGCTAAATCGCTAGTATTAATTGTTTCGTTACCGGATAATTTTTCAATTTGATTTAAAACTCGTTGTTTAGCGCTACTCATCACAATTCTCCTTAGACTAATTTTTTCTTAATTATACCGAATTATAACAACGCTTTCTATATAAAAATAGTTTAAGTTCTAATTTTTGCAAAAATTAAATTTTTAGCAAGCATTGTAAATCGGCTAGTCGTCCTATTACGTAAGGAAAGTTGCCCCTTTTTATTTTTTGGTACGTATTAATTTAAAAAATAACTACTGTTAACAATTAGGTAGTTTTTACCCCCAATTAGTACCGAGTAGTAACTAAAAATTTAGTCTTGACTTGTATTTTTTAATATTTTATAATTTTCTCATCAAAGGTTGGAGGTAATTTCAATGATTAAGACTAAAAATCATCAATTACAGCAGAATAACCGTTATTACTATAGCTATTACAGGTAAAGGTTTGGATTCATCACGGTGAGTTCAAACATCAAGGTTTGAATTTATCAGTGATGGCTATAGCTTTTTAAGTATGATTAGCCACACGACTTTCTAAGTGGCTAATCTTGCATTAACAATGAATGATTAATCCCAAGGCAATCTTGTGTTACCCACTTAGAAATGAGTGGGTATTTTTTATTGGAGGAAAAAAATGCATTTACGTAAATTAATGACAGGAATCAGTCTGGCAGGATTACTTTTATTGGGAGGATGCAGCAGTAAAAAAGCTGACGATAACAAAGCTGTTAAACATGTTGGCGTATTACAAGTAGTTCAGCACCCTTCGCTTGATAAAGCCTACAAGGGCTTTAAAAAGGGGCTGAAAGAGGAAGGTTATGTTGAGGGTAAGAACCTCAAAATTGATTACCAAAATGCTCAAAACAGTCAGGATAATTTAAAGAGCATGAGCGATAAGTTAGTTAAGGAAAAATCTGATTTGATTTTAGGAATCGCTACACCCGCCGCACAAAGTGTGGCTAACGCTACGCAAGATATTCCGGTAGTTGTCACTGCCGTAACCGACCTAAAGGCAGCCAAATTGGTAAATTCCAATGCTAAGCCTGGTAGAAACGTTACCGGTACTACCGACATGGTTTCAATCAAACGCCAAATTGACCTACTGCTATCAATTGTGCCCAAAGCAAAAACAATCGGGATTATGTACAATGCCGGTGAAGCCAATTCTAAAATTCAGGCGGACATGGCAACTGCAGTTCTGAAAAAGGCCGGAGTAAAGGTGCTGATTAAAACAGCTAATACAACTAATGATGTTCAACAAGTAACTGAAACCTTAGCCTCTAAAGTGCAAGGAATTTTCGTTCCAACCGATAACACCTTTGACTCGGCAGCCTCAGTTGTCGGCAAGGTGGTCAAAGAGAAAAAAGTACCACTAGTTGCGGGTTCAACTGATCAGGTTAAGACGGGTGGCCTAGCATCAATTGGCATCGATTATGAAGCCCTTGGCGAACAAACGGGTAAAATGGCTGCTAAGATTTTGGCTGGCAAAGCAAAACCTGCTGATATGCCGGTTGAAAAAGCCCACGACATGCGTTTAGTGGTTAATAAAAAAATGGCCAATGCCCTGGGAATTGATCCTAAATCAATCAAGGCTCCCAAAAATTAAGATTAAATAATTAGCCGAGCTCAAATGCCCTTTCTAACAGGATTATTATTGAGCTTACTCACACATAGCTTTTTTATCAGCCAGGTTTTTCTTGACTTTAAAATCTTAATAATTTATAATTTTTTCATCAAGGTTGGAGGTACTTTTGATCATGAATATAAATCAAAAATCACAACTGAATAACCGTTATTACTTTAGCTACTTTAGATAGCATTTGAATTCATCTAGATGAGTTCAAATGAAACGCAAGTTTGAATTTATCTATGATGGCTAGAACGATTTGATTACGGTTAGCCACATAACTCTAAGTGGCTAATCGCAACGATTAATTTACAAAACAATGTTTGTATACCCACTTAGAAGTAAGTGGGTATTTTTTATGGAGGATTTTTAGTAGATGCATATTAGAAAATTAATTACGGGACTTGGTTTAGCAGGATTATTATTACTTGGCGGCTGTAGTAATAACAAAAAGAGTGATAGCGGCCAATCTGTCAAACATGTTGGTGTGCTGCAAGTTGTGCAGCATCCCTCCCTTGATAAAGCCTACGAAGGTTTTAAAAAAGGTTTAAAAGAAGAAGGTTATGTTGAGGGTAAAAACCTTAAAATTGATTACCAAAACGCGCAAAACAGTCAAGATAATTTAAAGAGTATGAGCGAAAAATTGGTTAACGAAAAATCAGATTTGATTCTGGGAATTGCCACACCGGCTGCCCAAAGCGTTGCTAATGCCACACAGGATATTCCAACTGTCGTAACTGCAGTAACCGACTTAAAAGCAGCTAAGCTCGTTAATTCAGACGCAAAACCCGGCAGAAATGTTACTGGAACCACTGATATGGTATCAATTGATAAACAAATTAAGCTGTTATTATCAATTGTGCCCAAGGCTAAAACAATCGGCGTCATGTATAATGCCGGCGAGGCCAATTCTAAAATCCAAGCAGATTTAGCAATTAAAGCACTCAAAAAAGCCGGTGTGAAAGTGTTAGTTAAGACGGCCAACACTACAAATGATGTTCAGCAGGTAACAGAAACTTTGGCGGGCAAGGTTCAGGGAATTTACGTTCCAACTGATAATACCTTTGCCTCAGCTTCCTCGATTATTGGTAAAGTTGTTAAGGAAAAGAAGATTCCGCTAGTAGCAGGTTCAACTGATCAAGTAAAAACCGGTGGTTTAGCCTCAATTGGAATTGACTACGAAGCACTTGGTGAACAAACTGGTAAAATGGCCGCTAAAATTTTAGCGGGTAAAGCTAAGCCAGCAAACATGCCAGTTGAAAAAGCAAATGAATTAAAACTAGTTGTTAACCACAAGATGGCCAAGGCTTTAGGAATTGATCCTAAAACCATTAAGTCACCAAAATAAGTTTAGAAAGGCAGCGTGAACGCAAAACAATGTTAAATACTTTTTGGGAATTATTTCTTTCTGCAACTTCACAAGGATTACTCTGGTCACTAATGGCCATTGGGGTTTACTTAACTTTTCGTATTTTAGATTTAGCTGATATGACTGCTGAAGGAAGCTTCCCCTTAGGTGGTGCAATTGCCACAATGTGCCTTGTTAAAGGAGTTAATCCGATTTTAGCAACACTGGCAGCTTTTGGAGGCGGCATGATTGCTGGCCTGGTAACAGGATTTTTAAATACTAAATTACGCATTCCATCATTACTGGCTGGAATTATCACAATGACTGGCCTATACTCCATTACTTCTCGGGTAATGCAAAATGCTGCTAATGTTTCACTATTAGGTAAAGAGACCATTTTTACTATTGCCCAAAACTGGGGCTTAACGAGGAATAATGCTGTTATCGTGATGGGGCTAATTATTGCTTTAGTCGTTATCGGCTTATTGGTAGTATTCTTCCGCACAGAAATCGGCTTAGCGATGCGTGCGACTGGCGATAATCCAGAAATGAGTGCTGCTAATGGAATTAAAACTCAAGGAATGAAAATTCTAGGCTACATGATTTCTAATGCTTGTATTGCCCTTTCAGGAGCACTGCTCGCCCAGAATAACGGCTTTGCAGATTTAAACTCCGGGGTCGGAACCCTAGTTATCGGTTTAGCCTCAATTATTATTGCTGAAGTCATTGTACGGAATTTACCAATCTGGGGTCGTTTGCTGACTTTAGTTCTCGGTGCAATTATTTACCGGTTGATTTTAGCACTAGTTTTCCAAATGAATGTCGAACCATCGGATGCTAAATTAGCTTCGGCTTTGGTCTTAGTTGTTTGTCTAACCCTGCCTAACTTTCACCTACCACGTAATCTAAAAGGAGGAAACAAGAATGCCAGAAGTACTAAAGATTAAAAACTTACACCAAACTTTTGAACGTGGGACTGTTAACGAAAACCGCGTACTACAAGGGATCGATCTCAGCTTAGATGCCGGTGACTTTGTAACAATTATTGGAAGTAACGGTGCCGGAAAATCCACATTATTAAATAGTATTGCTGGCACGATCCCGATCCAAGAAGGACAAATTATCCTGAACGGTAATGACATTACCAAATTACCTGTAACCAAGCGAGCTAAAAATATTAGCCGGGTCTTTCAGGATCCTAAGATGGGAACGGCGGTCAGACTGACGGTTGAAGAAAACTTGGCCTTAGCAATGAAACGGGGCCAACATCGCGGTTTCTTACCAGGAGTTAAAAAACAGGACCGCAAGTTTTTTAAAGAACAATTAGCCCAGCTGAATTTAAACTTGGAAAACCGGTTGGAAACTGAAATTGGCCTGCTTTCTGGTGGTCAAAGGCAAGCAATTACCCTGCTTATGGCAACCTTGCAGCGGCCTGACTTAATTTTATTAGATGAGCACACCGCGGCTCTTGACCCTAAAACTTCAATTACGGTGATGGAACTCACACAAAAATTAATTAGTGAGCAGCACTTAACGGCATTCATGGTAACCCATAACATGGAGGACGCGATTCACTATGGTAATCGTCTCATCATGCTTCACCAAGGACGGGTTGCTATTAACTTGGCTGGTGAAGAAAAGCAAAACCTAACCGTACCAAAATTAATGGAACTATTCCAAAAACAAGTTGGTAGTGAAGTTGGCGATGATGCGATGCTATTAGCCTAAATACTAACTAAAAAACAATCTGAACTATATTCAGATTGTTTTTTTGTTTAATTTAGCTTTTAGTCCGTTTGAGATTTCATTTTTCTAGGCAATGATGGTGAGCGTCAATTACTTCAACAATTTCGGCAACCGGAGCAGCACAATCAGTTTTTAGCCATTCACCAATCACAGCAACAATCCCATTGCGGAAAAAAGTTTGATCAAAATAGTTCTTCTGCTGTTTTTGATCAGTAAATCTTTCAGCTAAACCCATTTGTAAATTGAGTTTAAAAAACATCCGGTAAAGATCCTGGTGATCCTTAATATGCTGCAGCAATATGGTAAAGGACGGCTCGCTGATATCATCCTGTAATCGTTGATATTCATCAACCAAATATTCACGAAGCTTGTCTGTCAAATCATAAATATCAATGTAATTATCATAAAAAGATGATCGGTTAATTTGAGCTTTTTGGCAAATCGTTGTTACTCGTAAATCCTGTAATTCATGATCTTTTAGCAGATCGATGACAGCTGCCTGAATTTTTTGCCGAGAGACAGCGCGGCTTCGCTTATTATTCATAAAAACAATTATGCCACAAAAAATGTGTTTCGGTTAATTCTTTTTAAACTTGCATAAACTAATTATTACTTGAATAAGAGCTAATCCTGTCATTACTGCAAACGTGAACTGAATTCCGGCATAATTTGCCGTCACATGTGGGTTATTAAAGTGGGTTGCACTTGTCATTATCTCCATTAAGATAGCTGTTCCTAATGCACCGCTTAGCGTTCTTAAAGCCGTTAAAAGCGCGGTCCCATGGGCTACTTCTTCTTGTGGTAGATTCTGCATCCCCCACGTGACAATTGGCATCATCAGACAGCCAACTCCCAATAACCGAAGCAGATACAGTCCGCCTAATAAAAGCAGCTGACTTGAAGAATTAATTAAAGTTACACCCCAGCAGCTAATCAGTAACATTAAGCTGCCACCAATTGCTAATTTATTGATGCCAAAACGATCATAAAATTTTCCTGTTAGCGGGTTAATTAACGCCATTGCCAACGAGCCTGGCAACATTATTAGGGCGGAAATCACTGCTGATTTTTTCATTACCGTTTGAATTAAAATCGGATAAATGGTTGAGCTGCCCATCATTACTGCATAAAGCAGCATACTAATGATGACAGCTAGGCGAAATTTAGGCTTTTGCAAAATCCGTAAGTTAAGAAAAGGTTCACTGCTATTCAATTGTTTTTTACTAAAAATAGCTAATAAAATAGCCCCGATAATTAGTTCAAACAGGCTAACCATGAAGTTTGTTGCCAGACTGCTCAGACCAAGTAGAATACCGGTTACCCCGCCCGTACAAAGCAATAAAGAAATGTAGTCTAATGGGATCTTCTCAGTAGGGGTAACATTCTTAACACAGCAAAATGCCAAAATAATGATGATAACAGAAATTACTCCTGCCATTAGGAAAATACTGCGCCAGCCCCAAGAATCAATCACAATTCCAGTTAAAGTTGGCGCAATTACCGGAGCAGCACCAGAGGCGAGTCCCAAGATACCCATCACAGTACCCTGCTTTTCTAGCGGATATAGCGTCATAATGACGACTTGCGTTAACGGCAAAATAATTCCGCTTCCTAAAGCTTGAAAAATTCGTCCCAGCAGCAAAATATTAAAGTTTTGTCCCCACCAACTGATTAATGTCCCCAGCGTAAACAGAATCATTGCTGCTAAAAAGACCTGCCTGGTTGTAAAGCGTTTAATTAGATAGGCCGTCATCGGTACCATAATCGCCATTGTTAAGCTAAACGCACTTGTCAGCCATTGGGCGGTCGCTGCCGATAGTGTTAATTCGCGCATTATTTGTGGTAATGCTGTCGTCAAGGATGTCTGTAATAGCGATGTCACTACAGCACCCGTTAAAAGTGTTCCAAAAACTAAATTGGCTTTCTTTGTAGACATGTTTGTTCCTCTTTCAAATTTAATTGGTTTTAATTATAGCGACGGGAAAATTGCAAACAACCAACAATTTTTCTTTATTTGTCGGTTAATAGCAGTTTTAGTCAGAGGAACTAATCGCAGAGAATTAGCAAACATCGTCTTTTTTAGCATTTCTTTTTATTTTACACATTTATTAGCCAAACGCATTCTTAATCTTGTCGCACAGTGAGTAATATTATTAATATTATTTTCACCACCAACTAAGGTCAAAATGGTTTTACCAAGATTCTGTGACATTAATCTGACCTCAACTTTCTACAACGGTTGATTTTCAAATTCTTCTTGACCGTTATATTCATCTGAATCCTTTAATTCAGTAAATTTATCATCATCACCATCTTCAATCGCAGCTAGTTCTTCAATTCTTCTTTGGTGCCGCCCACCAATAAATTTTGCTTCAAGCCAATTTTTTACAATCATCTTGGCCAGTTCTGAACCAACTACACGAGAGCCAAATGCCAAAACATTAGTATTGTTATGCATTCTTGACAGTTTAGCTGAATAACAGTCACTGCATACACATGCTCTAATACCTTTAACCTTGTTTGCGGCTAGTGAAATACCGACGCCGGTGCCACAAATAACTATCCCTAAATCATATTCTCCACTAGCAACTGCCTCACCAACCTTTTTGCCATAAATAGGATAGTCAGTTCGCTCAGCAGTCTTAGTACCAAAATCATGTACTTCATAACCTAAGCTTTTAACATATTCAATAATGGTTGGCTTTAATTCCAAACCAACATGATCTGAACCAAACGCAATTTTCAACTTTTTGTTTGTCATTATTACTCGTTTTCCCTTCTTATCTCATTGATTGTTTCGGCGAATGACTTCCCCTTACCAAATAAAGCCGATGTTCCAAGAATAAAATTATCTACCCCTTGAGCGTGTAATTTAGTTATCTTTGTTCTTGAAACGGCACCATCAATTCCTAAGACATAACCATATTTCTTCTTTGCACTAATAAAACGGTCTAACTTTGGCAAAACAAAGTCTTGAAAAGGCTGACCAGCAAATCCTGGATGAACTGTCATTACTAACACGTAATCAATCTTAGGTAGCAGCTCTTCAACCATTGCAAAAGAAGTACCAGTATTAACAGCAATGCCAGCCTTTTTGCCTAAAGCATGAATATCATCAATTGTTCGCGTTGGCTGCACTTCAGCATCTGGACAAAAGTAAATTAGGTCAGCACCCAATTCGCTAAAAAATTCAACGTAATTACGTGGATTTTCAATCATTAGATGAGCATCAAGTGGCTTATTGGTCAATTTACGAATAGTCCGGTAATCTTCTGGACCTAAAGCAAAATTTGGTACATATTGTCCATCCATAACATCCATGTGATACATATCAACATCGGCTTCATCTAGTTGCTTCACTTGGCTTGCTAAATTACTAAAGTCTGCACACATCATTGAGGGACTCAACATTAAAGACATCATTTTCCTCCTTTTTGAGTAATCGATTACTCACAACTTTCACTGACATTATTGCACTTTAATTTTTATTCGTAAACGTTTTAATAAAATTAATAAGTAATCGTTTAACCACAGGGTAGAATTGAGCAACACTTTTAATGCTATAATATCTAGCATAAAGGAGTTAACGATGAAGCAATATTCAATCAAGGACATTGCCAAACTTAGTAATGTCTCAACTGCAACAGTTTCACGAGTTATTAATAATAATGGACGTTTTTCCGAAGAAACCAAAAATAAGGTTTTAGAAGTTATCAAACAGACTGGTTATAAGATTGACGATAGTGCGCGCAGTCTACGTACAAATGTTACTTATACAATTGGCATTTTAGTGCCAGATATTAAAAACTCATTTTTTGCTGACCTTGTGCAAAAAATTGAAGAACTGCTTTTTTCTAAAAATTATTCCACAATAATCTGCAATACAGACAAAAATGAGAAAAAAGAACAAGCATATTTGCATATGCTTGAAAATAAAAAGGTGGATGGAATTATCGTTATTTCCGGGTCATATCAGCATGGTTTCAAATTCCAGAGTTCCTTAAAAGAGATCCCCTATATTTGTATCGACCGAGAACCAGAAAATTTCCACAATACGGTCTTTATTTCTTCTAATCACTATCAAGGCGGATTAGATGCTACCAATTATCTCTTCAATCGGGGTAGTCAATTTCCAGCAATTGTTGTTAAAAAAGTTAACACTTCAACCAAATCGAGAATTGCGGGCTTTAAAGAAGCACTTAAAAGTCATCAGGTAAAGTTTTTAAAATCACATCAAGAACTTAAGCTCACAAATAAAAGTGCACTTAAAACCTTTTTAACAAGAAATCCACAAGTCGATGGCTTTTTTGCAGTAGATGATAATATTGCCATTAGTCTGATTCAGTACCTACAGGAGCTTAATTATCAGATTCCCAAGCAAATACAAATTATTGGTTTTGATGATATTCCCGCAGCCAATGTGCTTACTCCTAAATTAACAACCATTCAGCAAAACACTAAAAAGATTGCGCAGACTGCTGTCAACAGCATGATGAATGCAATTAATAAGCAAAATGAAAAGGGCAGCCAATTTCTTATTCCAACAAAACTTATTAACAGAGAAACCACAAGATAATACAAAACTAGGCCAAACACGGTTAAATGTTTGACCTAGTTTTTTTAGCTGGATAATCCTGACTTTTCCGATTCTATTAATACTTAAGTTTACTTCTTTATTAGATCAAGATACTTAGCGTGAAATTTCTTCGCATTTACAGTTACAGCCTGATAATCATCCTTTTTGCCTGGTGCGACCATACTACCACCCACACCAACAACAAATGCACCTTTGTTAAACCAATCTGTCATGTTCTCTAATGAAACTCCACCTGTAGGCATAACGTTAACATTTGGAAACGGTCCGTGAATTTCATTAATTACCGACTTGCCCGCTACTGAGCCAGGAAAAACTTTGACTACATCAGCACCATAAGTTAGTGCTGACTGCACTTCGGTTGGCGTAAGACAGCCCGGCATATAAGGTACTTCATATAAATTACACAATTTAGCAGTCTCCTCATTAAATGATGGACTCACGATAAATTGTGCTCCTGCAACAATTGCTAGTCTCGCTGTGGCAGGATCCAAAACAGTTCCTGCTCCAATAATTACATCTGTATCTGTTTGATACTTTGATCTTAATTTTTTGATTGTTACGTCAGCATTCGGAGAAGTAAATGCCAATTCAATTGCTGTAATATTTCCTTTGATACATGCCTTGGCAGTTTCATATGAATTTTCTTCACTATATCCTCTAATAACGGCAACTACACCTGCTTGATGAACTTTATTGATTATTTCGTATTTTAATAACATTATCTTTTCCTCTAATTACTCAATATTACTATGTTTGCTTTTCGCTTCTTCGTCAGAAATCTCATCACGCATACTTAGCTTTAAGCACAAAATATCCATAACAATCTGTGCGCTTTGATCAAATAGCGTACTTAATAATTGAATGGAGTTGATTCCATCACCATTTTTGGTAGTTCCAGGTACTTGCAACAGTCCATCTGCTAGTTTGGCTAAAGAAGATTTGACATTGCTGGTAATTGCAATCATTTTTACTCCCTTATCGTGAGCCATTTTTGCTAAATCAAGAACAGTTCTCGTTTCTCCTGATCCGGACACAACAACTAAAAGATCATTTTTTTGGATTGAAGGAGTAATAGTTTCGCCAACCACATAAACTTGGTAGCCAATATGCATTAACCGCATAGCAAAGCCCTTCGCCGCGAAACCTGAACGGCCTGAGCCTAAAACAAATATTCTTTTGTTTTTTGTGATTAGCTTTGTGGTTTGATCAATTTGTCTTACATCGACTTTGTGCAAGACTGCATCTATTTCATTTAAAACTTGATCAATTAAGTGCGCTGTTTCTTCTACCATAATTTACCCAGCTTTCTTGATGCTTTATTTATCAAAGAAGATTAAAAGATGACATTTATGCTTGATTAGCAAATTCGTCTTCCGAAACACCCTGCTTGGCGTAAAATTGTTGCAATTCTTCCTGATTAGGATAGCCATCATTGTCTCCTAAAGTTTGTACCTGTAAACAACCAACGGCGTTCCCACGCATAGCAGCAGCTTTTAAATTTTTCTTTTCAAGTAATGCTGTAATTAGTCCCAAAGCGAAGCCATCTCCGGCTCCAACAGTATCAACTACCTTCTCGGCTTTAAAGCTTGGAATAGTATACTTTTGCCCTTGGTCTGTTTTAACAAAGACACCTTGATCACCTAATTTAATGATTACGGCATGCGTTCGTTCACCGTTTAAATAAAAATCAGCAATTTCATTAGGATTATCCGTTCCAACCAATGCTTTTCCTTCATTTATGCCTGGTAAAACAATATCAGCCATTCCCGCTATATCATTAATCGTTTTGATCATGTAATCTTTGCTTTTCCATAAAGACGGGCGAAGGTTGGGATCAAATGTGATTAACTTTTGGGCAGCAATTAGTTTTTGATAAAATGAGCGAAAAGTTTTTTCAGCAATTGGTGAAATAGCAGGAAAAATCCCCGTTGTATGAGCTATTTTGACATCACTCAAATCAATCTTTTCTAGCTGCCTTGCCTCAAGATGACTAGCTGCAGAATCACGGCGATAATTAACTACGACAGGATCTCCCTGTGTTACTAACTGCTTCATTTGATGACCAGTGTAATAAACATCATCATAGCTAACATAACTTGTCCCCACATCATGAGCGGCAAGTGCTTTTTGAATAAACTTTCCCATTGGATCCTGTCCAACTCGAGTTACATACTCAACCGAATGTCCTAATTTCCTTACACCAATAGCAACATTTAATTCAGCTCCGCCCATAACTTTATGAAATTCTAACGCATCAGTTAATGAAACATCGGGTTCTTCAGAACAGAAATTTACAAGTGGTTCACCAATTGTAATTACCTCAGACATGCTGTTTCCTCTTTTCATTTTTAATTAAAACGAGAGTTTCATTCAATAACTATGCCAATCTTTGCTTGGATATTAATCTGGCACAAATTGGCTAACATTAGGCATACAAAAAGTTCTTCACTTTACTAAGTTATTATTTGAAACTACACTTTTTTACGTTTGAGGTAACCGGTTACCCTATCAATATAAATCTTTAATTATTTATTTGCAAGCGTTTTTTTGCTTATTATTTGATAATTTTATGGTATATATGGAAATTTATTTTATATTGTTCTAAATGATATACTATTACTTAAAGAAATCTAAACGAGAAGAAAATAACTATGAAGAAAGCAACAATTCGTAATGTGGCCGAGTTAGCTAATGTTTCAGTTGCCTCTGTATCAAGGTATTTGAATAACAAAGCCGCTGGCCGATTATCAAAAGAAAAAGCTCAGGCTATTGAACAGGCAATAAAAACGTTAAACTATATTCCAGATTTAGCCGCTAGACAAATGGCTACTAACCAAAGCAAAACTATTGCCGTTGTCGTTTCTAATATCGATGACTATTTTTCGACAGAATTATTTAAAGGAGCCTCAAATATCCTACATCTTAAGGATTATGATGCTTTTTTACTAGACACTAACGCCGATCAAAACCAAGAAAAAGAATTAATTAAGACTGTGAGCAGCAGCTTTTTTGATGGTCTACTTTTTCAACCTTTAGGAAGTGATGCTAAAAAAATTGCATCCGAATTTATTCATGATATTCCTACCGTAATTCTAGACCGTAGACTTGATACTACTAAATGGCCTCAAGTAATTTCCAATAATGAAGCTGTTTCTAAAACTGCTACTCAATATTTTTTAGACAAGGGCTGCAATGACATTTTGATTTTGTCTTCCGAAGTCAAGATTGCCTCTACGCGGCAAGATCGCTATCAGGGTATCTGCTCTGTTGCTGATGAAAAGCAAATTCATTTAATTCAAATTGATGAAGAAAGTTATAACCACACAATTATCAAGAAAAAAATCGAAGCTTTTTTACAAAAACAGCAAAAATTACAAAAAAAGACATTGATTTTTTCCTTTAAAGAAAGGTGGCTATTGGAATTCATCCCTTTGTTAATCGCTGACGGCTATTTCCCTAATAATTCCGTTTATGTTACTGGTTTTTCCGATACCAAACTTGCTCATTTACTTCTTCCAACATCGAAATTAATTTCGCAGAATCCTTATTTAATGGGAGCAAGTGCAGCAGAAATTTTACTTAAGCTTTTAAATAAAAAAGATAACAAGACTAGCTTTGATCCACTAGTTATTCCTGCAAAATTTTGATCTATTTTTCAATAAATACAAAAATGCTTCTTAAAACAACTTGAAGTGATATGAAAACCTATGTCATATCCTAGCTGTTTTGAAGCATTTTTTGATGTTCTTGTGGAGCAAAAGTTTTAAATTTTTTTACCTTTTTCCATATCTTCAAAGACTAGCCGATATTTTTCAAAGACTATTGAACACTCAAAAACTGTAATAGCACCAATAACTAGCCAAGACCACTTGAAAATAATACTCAAAAGCATTCCTAATGCAATTACACAAATTGCATAAAACAATATCTTAGAAGAACTTTTTACTTGTAACAGTACCTTTATCCTAGAATACCTTGACACAATTATCTGACATAAAATAAAGTATATAACCAACGCAATTAAATAAACCATTTGTATTCACCAACTATAATTTATTTAATTCAGCTTTTTCTTTTTCAAGCTGCTGTTTTTCAAAGACCTTAAAAAATGGGTAATATATTATTAAATAAATTATGAAGTTAATTACTGATAAAATTAACGCGTTCCAGCTCCAATTCGTACTAATTAATGCTGCTATCGGTCCAGGAATTGTAAAAGGTAGTCTTACCATCATCATTGGAACCATATGCGTAATGGTCGCAAAGTACGAGACTGTTGCTGTCACTAATGGTCCTATTATAAATGGAATACCTAGTATTGGGTTCAATACTATTGGTGCACCAAAAATTATTGGTTCATTAATATTAAACAGACCAGGTAAAATTGACAGCTTTCCTAAGTCCTTTAAATATTTCGACTTTGAAAACATAAATAAAACAACCAATGCTAATGTGCCGCCTGCTCCTCCAATCCATACAAACCACTGCAAAAATTGTTCTGTAAATATCGTTGGTAATTTCATAGCCGATACACCTGCGTGAAATTGGTTCATATTATTTGCAATCGACATTTCCCAAAAGGGTCTAACGATAGGATCCATAATTGCCGCACCATGAATACCTAGTGTCCAAAAGCCACATATTAGAAAGATTGTCGTTAGCCCTCCAGCTAAGCTATTACCGACCAAAAAGCCTTTTAAGGGCATCAGTAAGTTAGAAATAAAAGTAGCAATATTGAAGTTAAAGATATCCCTAACAACCCAAAATAAAATTAAAATGATTGCTGCTGGAAAAAGGGCTACAAATGAGTTAGAAACTTCAGGAGGAACACCTTCTGGCATTTTTATTGTAATTTTTCTTTTTTGCAAGAAATGATAGATTTCTACTGAAATTAATGCTGTAGCAATTGCCGCAAATAGGGACGATGCACTCAAATTGGCAATGTTCATATACCGGCCTGCAGATATTACACCTTTAATATCATTATTAATTTTTACTGGTTGAACCGTAGAAACCAAAAATGCAAGTACACCTAAAATACCACTAGACAACGTATCCATTTTATAGCTGTCAGCTAATGCAGAAGCTATACCAAAAGCAGCATATAATGATAGTATTCCAACGGTAAAACGAAAAGGGATATCTAAAATAGCTTGATATGGAGCTAAAAATTTAGCAACAGCTGGTATGGGCATATTACTAAGAATAGTAAAAAAAGAGCCCACAATCGTTAAAGGCAAGGTAGCAATAATACCTTTTCTAATTGCCGTCATGTGCCTTTGTTGTCCAAACTTATTTGCTATTGGTAAAATATTTGTTTCCAAAAAATTTACAAAATTATTCATTTTATTCTACCTCATGCTTCTTCAATTCAATTATTGATACTAACAAACTTAAATTTTGACCACGGCTTAATAAAGTCAAGTAATCGTAGTTCATCTGTCACAATATGTCCCACAAGATTTTTACGTTTATCACGATGTGGAATCAAAACTATTTGTAATTCATTTTTATATTTACCAAACATATCATTTCCAATTACAACATCCCCACGATGAAATTCATTATCATTGTCATGGCATGAGTTAGCTAAAGCACGGTATTTTTTCCTAACTTCCGTTGATCTAATTACTTGCTTTGTAATGTCTCCTCGGCGAACATGTTGATTAGACAGCACGATTTCTTGTTCTACTCTGTTAATATTTGGCGACAAGGCAATTGAAAATTCGACTTGATAAGGATCAATTAGACTAAGCCGCCATAACTCATCAGCACTCGCATATGCATTGCCTATAATCACATCGTCAATTAAATTTGTCGCAAACATTTTCTTGGCCTGAACTTCAATTGGTAAATTTCGATCTTCCTCTAATGTTGGTAACCCATCATTTACACTCCAAGGGCCTGCTTTTCCAGCTTGAGAAGTAATAAACGCAGCTGTATGTAGGTTATAATTTTTAAATCGTTTACTACATTTCATAAAGAAATCAAAAGATAATCCTGTACCTTTTTGAGGATAAAAATTATGGCATCCATAAATAAATGGTTTATTGGCCTGATAAGATAGAATGTTATCGACATATGCCACATCATTACTCATATTTAATTCAATAATTAATTTCTGTGAATTAAAACTAAGAAGTGCCTCCTTTTTCCCATCAAAGCCTTCATCAAGGCGTAGTCCATCGACTCCCAAATTGGCAAAAAAATTCAGGTTATCATATGTTATACCCAAAGATTTAAAAACTAGAGGCGACACATCTATAATCACCTCATAATTAAGCTGCTTGGCCAACTTTATCAAAGATTGGTATTTTTGTAGAACGATTTCCTGATCATTAACTTTGAGCATGCTCATAAATACTCGAGAAAAACCGAATTCACTAGCTTTTTTTAAGTAGCACTGATCTTTAGCAATGTCACTATCATCTGGATAAATTGATATCCCTAACTTTCGCCTCATTTTCTTACCTAGCCTTTAGTCTAACTTGACTTTAATAATTTCGAAGAGCTTGGCAACCGCTTCTGGTTTAGTTAAACCCGTATTTTGATCAATAATAGATGAATATACGTGCGGCAAAACTCTGTGGACCCCTGCTTTCAGAGCAATATCTAAAATAGCTTCAAAATTCTCTAGATCAATACCCCCAGTTGGTTCCAAACTAAAATTATTATCTGCGCATGCTTTGGCAATATACTCGTATTCTTCTTTATGAGCTAAACCATGCATTGGGAAAAACTTAAATGAACTTCCACCCATATCTTTCAAAAGTGCTATTGCTGTAGTAACTGGAACCTCTGTAGTCTTTTCCTTAGAACTAAGTGGACCAGTAGCAATATTAACGTAGCCAACTTTTCCTGTCGGAGAAACCAGACCATTGATAACTGTTTTGTTTTGATTTAATAATGCCCTTGAATAACCAACCCCCGTGAAAACCTGATTAACATGTTGTGGTTGAATAACCTTAGAAACTTCGCTAACCATTTTACTTTGATTAGGGTCTCCTGCACCCAGACCAACTGAAATAGCATTATTAACTGCTTTTTGATATTTTTTTAAATCAGTAATACAAGATTCATTACTTTGATAATTTTTCGTCAAAACACCACAAACTACATGCCCTTTGGCAGCTTGATAAATATCTTTTGCATTGGTAACGGAGCCAGCCAAAACATTAAGCGCTACTCTGTCTTGATAATAATTAGGTTCATATTCCATTTATTTCATGACCTCCCGTAAACTTGTTACGATTTGTTTCATATCACTTGCATCAAGTGCTCTAATATCAAATTCAATAATTCCTTCATTTGCGCGGTATTCTCTAGTGTAAATAGCAGGATCCTTTGCCTTCAATTCCTTTACTACTTCCTTTGCGCTCTTTCGACTGTTCTTTTCAACTTTGACATCTGCACGATATATTTCTCTTCCTGCCTGGTCCTGCTGTTCTTTTACTGATAATCCTGGAATTTGTGCTAAATCTTTAATAAAAGGAACTAATCGTTTGTGCATGTGCTTACCATCTTCTGGACCAGATTTTAAATAGTCTTCTATAGCTCCCACTAATCCCAAAATATTTTCTTTACCAATTTTCATAGCTCGTCCAATGCCATTCTTTTGCATTCTGATCCAAGTAATATATTGCGATTTGCCGAAAACTAATCCTGAAGCAGGTCCCGCTATTGCCTTGGCCCCACTAAAAATAATAATATCTACTCCTAAAGCGAGATACTTTTCTAAATTTTCTTCAGCTGCTGCATCTAAAATTAAAGGTAAATTATGTTGATGTGCAACCTTAAGTGCTTCTTCAACTGTCAGCATACTTTTTTGTACTGCATGATGACTTTTAACATAGAAAATACCCGCAGTTTCATCATCAATCATCATTTCAATATGTTCGGGAGAGCACATATTGGCATAACCTGCCTCAACTACTTCTCCACCACCTAAAGAGATCATTTCTTCTTCTGGCGTACCATAATCAACATTTTGACCTTTAGGAATAATAAATTTTCTATTCTTAAATTTTGGCGAGAAAGGATGATACACATGATAAATGCTTCCTTGACCTATTAATGCCGCAACAGATTGTACGATTCCAGCCGAAGCCGAATTAACAATAATAGCATCTTCAGCACCAATCAATTTAGCAATATATTGACCACTTTTTTTATCTAAATCTGCCATTTCAAAAAAATTATTATCGCCAAATTCTTGAGCGGCCAACCCTTTACTAGTAATTTTTGAAACACCTAAGATGGTCATTTTTCCACTTGCATTGATAACATGTTTAAGATTTAATTTTTGATAATAATCCATTTTAGCCTCCGATCTGATAAGCTTTGCCCATTACAACGGTCATTTGTGGACAAATTTTCTGATTGTATTTTCTCTTATTTTGATTTGAATCAATAAGTGTAATTTCAGTATTCTTGTTTAAACTAAAAATGGTCAAATCAGCATCATAGCCAGGCTGTAGATATCCTTTATTGACAAGATTGAAACTTGCTGCTGGCTTTTCTGTAACCTTACTAATAACTTCTTTAAGTGAGTAGCCATACATTAAAAATTTATCTAAAGTGGTTGCCATATTAAAGACAGGTCCATTTATTCTGTTGCGACAATATATATCAGTACTGATGGTTTGTGGAATCAATCCGGCAGCATTTGCTATATCAAAGGTATGGAAATTGAAACTATCTGTTCCATGACCAACATCAAAAGTAATGCCTCTACGATAAGCTTCCCACACAAACTGCTGGATATTACCTGCCTGATCCAAAATTCCATTTGGCTTGCCATTATAACCATGCGTCAAAATATCATGTTCATCCATTAAAGCTAAAACACTTTTTAGCTCAGGCGGATTAGCACCAACATGGACCATGATAGGAAAGTTTCCTCCCAATTCTTTTTGAAATAATTTTCCTAATTTTAACGGCTTTACATCATTATTAATTACAACAGAATGACTTTCTCTAGCTTTGATACCTACAATAAAATTGCTGTATTGCTCAATTGCCTTCATTAGGGGAGCTTTTTGAATAGTTTTAAGATCTTCCAATTCATTTTGAGCTAAAATACCTGTTTCACCAACATTTATCATTGAATAGACATTGGTAACTTTCTTTCTGGTTATTTGATAAAAATCACCAATGTTTTCTGCCCCTGTTGAGCCTGCATCGATAACGGTCGTTACACCTGACTTGTAACCAACTTCATCTGGATCATCATAATAAAGCTTCAGTTTCTCATAACAATGCGTATGATCATCAATCCAACCGGGAGAGATATACTTACCTTTTAAATCTATTGTCTTATGTGCTCGCACTCCATCTAAATGATGCCCAACAGCCATAATCTTAGTCCCAGAAACGGCTACTTCAGCTGGTGAATCATCAGCAACATTTTTTCCATTTTTTAAATATAATTCAATCATTACTTCTCCTATACTTTAACTGGGAAAAATAAGCCAGTAATCATTGCACCAATTATAGCGCCACCCGTAATTGGCTTTTTCCATGCGTAAAAAAGTACTGCTCCGATAATTGCTCCTAATCCGATTGGAATTGAAGCCTGTGTAGCTGAAATGATAATTAAAGGTCCTAAAAAGCGGCCAGTTTCATTTCCCGCACCCATCATAATGTCAGCACCAAAAGTTGAATTTGCTTGTTTCAACGTAAAATGTCTAATCGCATAAATAACCAAGCCAATTAAAATTCCAATAATTGCTCCAGTTAATAAGGCCAATGGGAAATTTTCAATTGGCTTCTTAATGCCCATGCTCAATAAAATAGCAGGAATCCCTAAACCGACACCAGTTAGAATTGAACCTCCCAAATCAAGAATTCCATCTAACGAACCTTCGAGTACTCGTGCAAAAAGAAAGCTTGCTCCAAAAGCAGCACAGGCACCATATGAGCCTCCTGTCATACCAGCCTTTAGCATAGCTACAAATGCTACCTCATTAAATGCACCGGTTCCATAATTAAAATACATTGAGGTTCCAGCAAAAACTCCAGCCGACATAAATCCAACTATTAAAGGAAAGCTCCAGTCTGCATACCAAAAGCTTTTAGTTTTTTCGAGCTGTAACTTTTTTTCGCTTGAAGATTTTTCATTCATTACTTTTTCACCTCTCTAACCAAGTTATTTAGCCTCCAAAAATTGCATGAAATTGCTTTAACCATAGTGGAGCTTTTAAATTTAACTGTTTTAGTAAAGTAAGATCGATTCCACGGAAAAAGGCACTCATAACAAATAGTAAAATCGTAGCAATAAGAATGATACGAGTTATCTTATTCCAGCCACTTTCGTCAACACCTTTACCAACTAAGATTCCTAAAACAACTCCTGGTACTGCATTACCCATAATTAGTTGAGCAAGACCACCAAAAATAGTTCCAAAAGTACCCGATCGTTTTCCACCATCTATAGCAGCAAGCCAGAAAATTACTGGCATTACCGTATTAATCAATAAGGTAGCGGCTGGTACTAGAACTTTAACTGCAGTAATTTGCAGTGATTGTGGCAAGGCTGAACTTGTTAAATTCAAAAAGGTTACAACAATTGCTCCGACAAATGCTCCGGCTATCCCCATTTTTTTGGCATCATGCATTTCACTTTCATCATGATTTTTCAACATCAAAATTGCTGCTGCCCAATTTGGAATTACTCGGTGCGTAACATCTTGCGTAAACGAACCAGCTGCGACAGTTGAGGCCCATGCATTAAAAAAGAAACCTAAACCAAACGAAAAGTGTGAAGCTGGATCACCCTCACTAGCATTCATTTCACCTAATGTCCTGAAGGCACCTAAAGCCTGGACTGTTGGTGCATTAAACATCCTTGCTGCACCAATACCTGCCGCCAAGCCCACTAATCCACCAATAATTATCGACTCACTTAAAATAATGAGAATATGCATTTTTATACTCCTTCCTATATCCTAAGAAGCTGGTGTTGAACATCTGGATTAACTTTCTGACATTCTGCCTTTGCTATATTTGCCATCTTGATACGGACAGTTGCTTTAAGTCGTACTTCATATGTTTTTCTTATCCTTGGAAAAAAGAAAAATAAAAAATATTCTTTTTTACTTATTTCTTTTAATTCCTCAATCTCAAATGTATCCGGCTCAACTTTGAAGACTAAATTAGGTTCTTCACTAACTACCTTTTTGGCTATCTTATTAAGAGCATTTACAAATGCTTGTTTTTTGTCAGAAGCTTTTCCTGTAACCAAAACTTGCTTGGTTTTTTCATTAATTATGTTTTCCATTGTGTCACCTAAAATTTACCTGGATATTTTTGGTAAATTGCCTTAACGATTTCCTCACCTAATTCTTCTTTATCCATAAAGCCAAATCCAAGTACTTTTTTCCCATCATTTATTGCTGTGATTCCTTGAGTTATTGATCGCATCCCATGTCTTTCCGGATAGCCGAATTTGTTATTTGCAATCAATGCTCCGGCTCCTCCACTTCCACAAAATGAAATGCCAAAATCTGCCTGTTTTTCATTCATAACATCGCCCAGTTTCATATCAGCTCCTATTCCAGGAATTAAAATGGCTTTCCCACCTGCATTTTCAATTCCTTTAGCAACATTTGCTCCTTTGCCCATACGATCGGCTACAACTATTGTTAACATTTAAACTCCTCCTTATTTTGACTGCATATTTTCAAAATGAATTGATAAAACGTACTTTTCAGAGGCTGAAAGTGGACCTATATTTTCTTTGATATAATCAATTATTTTTTGAGATATTTTTAGTGATTGTTGCGTTATATTAGAAAAAATTTCTTGATCAATTGGTTCAAGTTGTTCGTTCTTTTCAGCACGATTTACCATTTCCATTAAATGATTACCAAGAATTTTTATTTCTAAATCACTAGGCTGAAGATTATTTTCATTAATTAAATAAATGACATATCTCATTAGTTTTTCTAGGCTACTTTTATAACTGCTAGCCTCAATAAAATTTTCAAATCCTTTATAAAGCGTTACCTGCATTTAATTCATCTCATCTATTTCAACAACGTGTAGCGCAATATTGCTACTACTTCACTAATATTAATTTCTAAATTTAAGCCATGATATATTTCTTTTATTTTAGTAATATCTTCTTTTGCAAATTTTTTAATTTGGTGTTCGGACGGTCTATTATCATATTGCTCATTAAAGTAAATCCTTTCTGTTGCTAACTGAACGTGAATCATAAAGGCTTTTTGGTATTTTTGATTAATACGAAAAGAAAAATAATTACTGATTTCAATAAAAGCTTCTAGACAAATAGAAAGTACTTTGTCCGTAAGACTTATACTTTTTTCTTTTTTCAAAACGTTTTTGATTTGAACACCATGAGTATATGTAGGCTCTTTGACGACCTGACCAAGCTTTTTCTCAATTAGAGATAAATCTCTTTCATTTGGAATAGGATTAACCTGAACTATCATCGTTCCCTTTACCTTTTCCAACGGAAAAATACTAATAACTAGGTCTGGATTAAGCTCTCGAATTTTCAACTGATAATTTACGACAGAAGCAAAGCCTGCACTAACAACGTAGGGGATCCTTTTTTCTATTATTTTTTCTAATAATCGTGTTGCTCCTAAGCCAGAAGAACATACATATAGAACCTTAACAGGCTTTACCTTTGCCATATCAATAATTGAAATTAAAAAATGCAGGGAAACCAATGTAATAAAAGTGTCTTCGATAATAATTGGACTTTTTGAGATATATTTTTCTAAAGCCTCTTTAACAATTTCAAAAAGGCTATTAAAACGATTTTTTACTTCTTCAGTAAAAGGTGTATACTCACTTGCATGTTGATAATTTGTGTTTAGCTCTCTAAACAAGTGCTGCGACAGCGAATCACGTAATTGTAAATCATCAGTCAATGGCAAATTTGTCTTTTCAGAAACAAATGAAATTACTTTTTCAACAATTTCATTGATTTCCATTCGTTTTTCTGAAAGATTAACACCAAAAATAAAATACTTTTCTTCACTTTTAATAGGCTTAAGACCAAATATTTTGCTAACTAAATGATAAATTTGACTATAACTTTCTTGCTTTGAATTTAACTTTCTATCATACAATTTGGTATTTAAATAGCGATGTCTTTGGTTTTCCACAAGAATAATAGTTAGCCGATTTATCATTGATTTGACTATACTCAAGTCAGAACTAGAATTAAGAGACTTAGTAAATGGCAACTGATCTACAAGAATTAGTGCAACATAGTTTAACAACTTGCCTATTTTAACTGGCAAATAACTGTTATTGGGTGATTTAGTCATAATCTTAGTTATCATTTCCAATAAATTTTTGGTATTGTATGAGAACCTATTGATATGCTTTTGCAAAATATATTCCATTAAAGAACGTAAATCGATTTCAGTTCCATCCAAACAATAGCCATAATAATTTTTGCCAATTAAATCTAAATTGAACTTTTTGGCTTCTTTCTTCGCATTGGCCAAATCAGCTAAAAATGTATTTGCCGAAACATCTAACATTTTTGCTAGTTTTTTGCCAGTTAAATATTCATCGGTAAAAGCTAGCTCCGTTAAAAGCTTCCATTTTCTCTGATTTGGACTTAAATAATGTGTTACTATATCACCTTCACTTTCACATAATTGCAGAGAATCAACTGC
Organism: Lactobacillus sp. B4026; assembly: GCF_026535825.1. Lineage (NCBI taxonomy): Bacteria > Bacillati > Bacillota > Bacilli > Lactobacillales > Lactobacillaceae > Lactobacillus > Lactobacillus sp. B4026. The sequence continues at coordinate 201,922 of NZ_JAFNPD010000003.1, read as the reverse complement.
TTTTTTTCTGTTATCATCACTAGTACAGCTTATCCATATACCTTTACCTGGTTTTGTATTGTACTGACAGCCTGGCTGTCCATTTAACCATTCCGCTATTTTTTTTAGATCATTTCTTAAGGTTCTAACCGACACTTTATATTTTTTAGCTAAGTCTTTAACTTGATAAATATGTGGATTATTTAATAAATTAGCTGCAATATTAGCCTGCCTAGAAATTAGAACCATCTTGCTTACTCCTTTCTTTATGTAAATTATATGTAAGCGTAGTCACTAAAAGAATTCCAATTTTGTTCAACACATCTAGTGTAAAAAATTGCAGAGAGAAAATGCTCAGAAGATTAAATTCTTCTGAGCATTTTTACTTTTTGTTATTTAAATTTGACTGCAATTTAGCCAAAATGCATTTATAGATCATGCTTTAGCTTATCTTGGTACAACATTTGATATATTTTAAACATCCAATTCAAATACTATAGTTTTTGATTATCAAATTAATGCAATACTCACTGAGAATCTTTTTAATAATTTGTTTATCATGGTGACGAACATTCGCACTAACATAAAATTGATTAAAAACCTCACTTTCCTTAACTTTCTGTGGAGAAATCAATAGTAATCGTTTCATGATTCTATTTCTTCTTTCAACAGGTGAAAGATTGACAGCCGAGCTTTGTTCTAATTTTTGATATTTTTTTGGCTGAACGTAATACTGATAATTAAGCTTAAAGCCACGACCTCTTTGAGACTTAATTAAAGTGGTAGCCATATCTTCATTAATATCATCGACTAGACGATAAACTGTTTTTTCAGATACATAGAGTACCTGAGCAATTTCTTTAGCTGTCAAATATCCATTGCTATTTAAAAGAAGACTAAATAATTCATGCGTCCTCTCTGAATTTCTCATATTCACCCCCTAACTTCCGACTTTTTAAAGATTCAATTATCATTTTAGTGACTTTGCTCTTTTAAAAATTTTGACTTATGTCCACAATAATGGACAACTTTAATAGCGCTTACAAAAGCAATTATAAAAAGGATATTGTGGAAGTAAAAGTGCCTTAGTTAAAAAGTGTATGCAAAAAACAGGCATTTCAAATCTATTGAAATGCCTGTTCTTATTGCTAATAAAAGCGCTAATTTATGAAAAAGTGATTTTCTTTTTGTATGTTTGACCAACAGAATCCATGAAAATCACATAGATTGTACCTGAGATTGTTTCACCACTTATTGAACGGTAAAATTTGATTTTTGGTGTCATTTCACCTGGATTTACTTTAACAAAATCCCAATCGATCCCTGGCTTAACATGGCTCTGCTTAATATCTTCAAAACTATAACTATCATTTTCTTCATCAACGTGTTGGGCATAGCACCAGCCAACATACTTAATATTGCCAATATGTCTGCTCGTATTTGTACACCAAATGTAAAAACTCGCTTCATTGACAATCGGTTCGCCGGAACCTTTTAGTCCAATCATCTGTTCTTGGCCCAATTCGAGAATATTCTTGGTTTTACTCATTTCTGAAATTTCGAATTTACTATGAGGGTTAACTACATCGTAATACGTTATTGCTATAGCTAGTAAAGCAATTATTACCGAAAGTTCGCCAATACTCATTCTAATTCCCAAAAATGTTTGTTGAATTTGGGTAAACCACAACGTGAAAACAAAAATAGTCAAAACAGCTAAACAATAAAATGCACTGCTATCATTTTGGGATTGTATAAGGGTATATTTAGCTAACACCTTATCCCATAGTTTTACTACACCATCAGAAATAAGATTAACTAGTTTGTATACAAAAAAGCTCAAAATTAATGAAAGTACGAGGACTACGAGATACAAAATTCCATAGCCCGTATCTTGCAGAACATGCGATGATGCTAAGCGATAGATTTCCACAACAATAAAATTGCATATTGAATACGATATCAGCCATGATATTAGTACGTATTCAATTTTTAACAATGTGTCTAATAACTTTTTCATTCCCCACTCCCACTTAAATCAAAATACTTCTACAATTATATAACTAAATACACCATTTTAGAAAGGTATTTTTCATATTAATGCTTTCAATATCAATATTTTTTATTTATTAAATTATTAACAGAATATTCATCCGACAGCTTTAAATTAAAGCAGAAATTTCAGCCACTACATTTTTGTTTTACAAAGTATTGTCTGCTAAGCAATTATAAACTATTTAAAATAGCAAACCGTATAATTTTAAAAAATTCTGTCACAGGCAACTTTTATGTTTAAGTGAGATTCTAGAATTATAAAAACAATTTTGTTTTTCGCCAACCGCCCAAGCAAAATTAAAGCCTATTACCTAAACAAATGGTAATAGACTTCCAACAGCTTATTCAATTTTGATAATTTCTTTGATAAATTCTTGATAACTGTTACACCTAGATAATTTGGCAACTTTATTATCATTAATGATCACTTCAGAAAGTTCATCAAAAACTTGCCGGAACCTTTTTTCGTCTTTTGGACTTGAAGCAAGCATAATAATTAAATAAACTCGCTGGTTTCCCCATTCGACACCCTTTTCATTAATATAAATAAACCATTGGCTCAGCCTAGCATGATAATTAATTGCATGAGGAATTGCTACAGAACCAAATGCCGTGCTGGAAAGGCGCTCTCTTTCCCAAATCTGTTCTTCAAAGTCTTTGGCGACAATTTTTTCTTGTAAAAACCGCTCACTTATAAAATGAATAACTTCATGGGCTGTCCGAGTATGATTTTCAGTAATAAAGTTAGCAGCAGACGTAAATTTGTCTAACCCCTTCTGCAGTTTATGTGCTGAATTGGCATCCTTAATTTGGTTAATTGCCTTTTGAATCTTATTAATATCACCTGGTAAAAGGAAACTAGAAACTTGGACAAACTGATGCTTTTTGATAATTTGCTTTGAATCAACGACAACTACTAACTGCGTTTCCGCTAATAAATCGGTTTCTGAACTAACAGTATTTAAAATAACCAAATCATTGCCAAATTTATGGTCAAGCAGCGAAACTGCATTTTGTGCATTATTGTGATATTCAGGTATCAGCAATTGACAAATCACTTTGTTTTCATTCCTAATTTGTTCCGTTACGATATTACCAACATGAAGGGCAATAAAAGCAATTTCTTCTTCACTAACGGCAATTCCTAGTTCCTTTTTTATTTCATAGGCAATCAGAGTCGCACATTCATAAATTGTCGGCGAAGAATTTTTGATATTTTCAGCTAATGGATTATGTACTGTATTATTATTTTTAAAGCGGGCAATTAAACGCAACAAATGTGGCAAAAAGCGGTTTTTGAAAAGTTCTTCATCAAGATCAAGATTATAAGTTTTACGGACAAATGCTACGATTCTTTTAAATAAATTATTAAGCTGCGAATTTTGTGGTAAATCAGCAGAGTGATTATCTGATAATAGCTGGACCATTTTCGTTAATTGCTTAATATCTTCGTCTGATAAATGATATCTTGTTCTCTGATTAAGCTTAGTGACAATTGACTTAACTACTGGATTAGAGATTTGATCTTTTTCTGCTACAAGTGCAATCTTATCGGAACGATCTAGCATAATTACTAGGTGTAAGAGAAGATTACTGAAATTAAAGGAATCAAATTTAATATTAGCGACTTTAGCACTTTGCCGCAAGATATCCGCCACTGTTTTTACATCGACTTCAGGAAAATACTTTTGAATAGCCTTTTCATTAAGCAAGGTACCGTTTAATTCGTGATAGATCATTGACGAAAGAAGCTTACGCTTGTTTTCCTCTTCACCATCAATATGGTAAAAATCGCCTTCGCGAATCAGTCTTAAGTCAAAATTACTGAATTCACTCGTTAGCTTTTTTAATTCTTTACGTAACTCAACTTCATTGATGTAAAGTTGACCAGATAGATCATAAATATTGAGTGGCTTTTTAGCTTTGATTAGTTTACGAATTAACCACGAACTCCTCTGGCCCGCATTATCAGGTAAATATTCGCTTATTTCCGGAGTATCAAAGTTGCCTTTTATTCTATATCCTTTAGGTCCACTCTCAATTTCAATATTATTTTTACGCAATTGAGCTATTTTACTTTTTACCGTTCGCTCAGACACGGCCAATTTCATCGCAAGAGTTTTAGCAGTGATCCAAGATTCATTATTTTGCCTTAAAAAATCAAGTAAATCTCTGTTGTCGCTCATGTTTTAGTCTCCTTAATTACTCTAAATTAGAGTGTGTATCCCGTAATTGCCTAGTTGTAATCAAATTAGCATGCAATGCCTTTAAAATTAAGCTATCGAAAAGCAGTAATGAGGCTTGTTCATATAAACTTCCCATTGGCTGGACAGAATTCTGGTTAGTGTCCTTTGTTTGCGCCTCAATGACAATAACTTCATCACTTGTTTGACTTAAAGGAGCAGTCCTTTTAGCTGTAAAAGTCAAAATCGTTGCTCCCACATGCTTAGCGCTTTTAGCCTGTCCGAGTAAAAAGGTGGACGTGCCACTAGCAGAATTCAATATTAGCAAATCTTCAGCATTAATTGCCGGACAGGTGATCTCACTAACAACGTGAACTTGTAACCCCGCTTGCGTCAAGCGGTTAGCGAGTGCGCGAATCATCAGACCGCTTCGACCCTCTCCTGACAGGAAAACTCTCTTAGCAGAAAAGATTAGTTGTAGAATTTTTTGTGCTTTCTGCTCTGATAAATCATAATTAATAGTAGTTAATTCTGTACAAATTTGAGCAAACTCTTTAATCATTTTTAACCTCTTTTGCTAGCTGCTTACCGACTTTGCCAGCAGGATGATTTAATAAAAAGTCATTTTTAGAAAAATGTTGTTCTTGCATCAACAAAACAGCAATTACATCAAACAAAGAGATAACAGCCAAAGTACTGGTAGTAGCTAACAAATTAAATTTGTCTAGTTCGCGTTTAACCTTAATTTGGACAGCCAAGTCCGCTTTTTGAGCTAAAACTGAATCAAGATTTTCCGTAATAGTAATAATTTTGGCCTTTTTAAATTCAATATTAGCAACAAAGCTGGTCAGTTCTTTAGTTGAGCCACCCTTTGAGATAAAAATAACTACATCATTTTGCTTAACTTGTCCTAAGCCGCCATGAACCGCATCCGAAGGATTTAAATAAAAAGCAGCTAGACCAACTACATTCAGTGTATGAGTAATTTTTCTGGCTGCCATTGCCGAGGTGCCACAACCGGTGAGAAAAACATTATGAGTATTCTTTTTTAAAATCGTTACCAGATGAGTAATCTCATCTGGGGCAATACTTTGCCCTAGGGCACTTATTTCTTCACCCTCAATTTGGAACAATTCCGAATAACTATTCATTTTGTTCTCCTAAAACAATAACTTCAATCTTTCGTTGACGTTCTCTTGTCTGATCAAAATCAACGAAGAAAATTTGACCAACTGCTCCCAGCAATAGCTCATTTTGCCGAACCCCTAAACAAATGCTTGAGCCCAACAAATCTGCTCTTAAGTGCCCATCAGTATTTAACATTGTCCACTTAACTGCTGGATAATTTGGGTCCGTCTTTTTCATACCATAAGCGATGTGCTTGGGACCAGGACTCAGATAAGGATAATTTTCCGTGGTTTGGCGGGGAACAATTTTTTCTAAAACATGATTAAGATCCACTTGAAGAAAATCATCATCATAATAGTTGCGGTCATGCATGTACTCATCAAAATAAATTGAACAAGTAGTATGTACAGTCTGAACCAAGCAAAGACCATTTTGAACTTGGCTATCAGCCACAATTTGTTTAACCTGATCCGTAATCATGTGATAAGATGGCCTGCCCGAGACGGTTTCCAATTGAATTTCTTGATAGTAAAATGTCATGATTCAAGCGCTGCCTTTACTTGATCCCAAACCTGCTCTGTTCCAATTCCTGTTAACAGAGCTACCCCGTTGATTACTCGGTCTTTAATAGCATCCGGAACAATCGTCGTCGATATAACAATGTCATAAAGACCATTTTGAATATTATCGACTTCTTGACTAACTGCAGACTGCTTGATTTCAACATCATTGGCAAAATTATTTTCCTTTAACCAATCATTTACCTTTGCATGAACGATTGTTGATGTAGCATGGCCTGCGCCACACATAATTAGCATTTTTTTCATTATTATTCACCTTTCTTATTATTCATTAACATTAAATTTCTTTACTACATTTAAGTAAAAAAGCAATCCTAATAAAACAACGATTAAAATAACTAGTCCGATTAAGCCCATATTCTGAGCCATCCATACAAACGCTGCATTGGTCCACAAACCAGAAAGCTCAAATGAAAATGCTCCTTTAGTATTAATGCTGTAGTTAGCTAACTTAAAGCTCTTCATAACAAGGGGCGAAAGCCAGGTTGACAGATAGAGCATTGGAATTGAGTAAATTGTGGCACCAATTAAACTTCTAATAATATTGCCTTTAAATGCACCAACTAATAGTGTGAAAACATAAACATAAAGTGTTAAATCCCCTAAAGGCAAAACTTTATTACCTGGTAAAATGCTTGCTAAAAATAACGAGATAGGAATCATTAAAACACTAGTTGCTATGACAGCTGGATGTCCAACAGTCAAAGCTGCATCCATTCCGATATTGACTTTCTTGCCCCGCAAGTGCTTTTTAGTAAATTCTTGTGTAGCTGAAGAAATCGGGGTCAGACTTTCCATAAACATGGAAATCATTTTTGGCATAATCTTAAGAGTTGCACCCATTTCAACTCCCAGTTGTAAAATACCGGCAAAATCGAATCCTGCTAATAGGCCAATACCTACACCTACGATAAAGCCAATAACAAGGGGATCGCCCAAAACGCCAAAACGCTTTTGAATTTTTTCAGGACTAGCATCGAGCTTATTGAAACCTGGAATTTTATCAAATAGCCAATTTAAAGGAACCGCTAGAATAGTAGCTGAAAGTGCCATCGTATGAGTTACTGCAATACCCGGTAAGTTGAAAAACTTTTCCGTGATCGGCTGCATCAAATCTGCTAAAAGCAATTCAAGTAAGAAGCCACCGCCTAAAGCAATAATGCCATATACATAATTCCCGGTTACCGCCCAGACGAGCAAACCAATAAATGTTGGTTGCCATAAATTCCAGATATCAACGTTTAAGGTTCTAGTTAAACCAACCCAAACTAGGATCAAGTTAATTAAGATGGTTAACGGAATTGCTAAAACCCCAAGTGAACTTGAAAAAGCAAGAGGACCACCAACACCACAGCCAACATCCATGATACTTAGAGATAAATGGTAACGCGTCACCATCAACTTGATTGCTGGTTGTAAATCGGTGGCCATCATATTAACCACCATATTCATCCCAATAAAGCCGGCACTCAAAGTTAATCCCGAAATTAACGCCTTGGCTGGCTTTAGGCCTACAATTAGGCCCAAAATGATAATAATAATTGGGATACCAACTGTTGAGCCTAAATTTAGGAACCAGTGGATTGCCTGTACAAACATTTTCTTCACTCCTTCTATTTCAAATCATACTTATTTAAAATTTGCTCTACATTTTGGGGATTTCTTTCGGCCAATAACTCGGCAATTGCTTGCTTATTCTGGCAAAAAGTCATTAGATTACTTAAAAGCTGGGCTTGTTCATGCGGCTTACTCATCGCGATCATGAACACCAAACTAACCTCTACGTCAACTGCCTTATTAACCATGCTTTTGAAGACAACCGGCTTTTTTAGAGTCGCTACCGCTATTTGAGATGTATTAACATATTCAGAATCAGTATGGGGAATAGCAACTCCAATTCCATTTTCAAGTTGTAAACCCGTTGGGAAATTCTTTTCCCTAGCCAAAACATGAGTTAAATAGTTATCCTTAACGATTGTTTTTTGCTTTAGCATCTGGGCAAGCAGTGTGATTATTTCCGTGCTGCTTTGCACATCAGCTTGCAGCTTAATAATTTTTTGATTAAAGAACATTCCTCATCCGCCTTTCTATCTTCAAATATTAAGCGCTATCACACAAAGAATAAAAACAAGATTTGCACGTTAAGGGGAAAATACGGGTGCCACTTATTTCACCTTAACTAGGCAAATTTTATTTTGGTTTAGACATCATATTGGTTTAAAAGTTGTAGTAAAGGAGTGATGTATGATGTGTCAAATAGCTGTTTCACTACACAGCGGACCGAAATTGAATTTAGACAAAACCCTGAAGAGCCTTGCTAGTGCCCGCGCTGATTTTCTTCATATTGATGTAATGGACGGTCATTTTGTACCTGAAATTGATTTTGGTCAAAAACTTGTGCAAGAAATTAGTCAAAACTGCCAAATTCCATTAGATATTCATCTGATGGTCGAAAAGCCTGAAACTTTAATTGAGCAATATATTTTCCCAACAACGGAAATAATTGGTATTCATGTTGAATCGACACCGCACATTCACCGCATTTTAACTTTAATTAAAAAATTGGGTCAAAAATGCGAGGTGATTATCAATCCCGGGACACCTGTTTCAACAATCATCCCTGTCCTTAGATTAGTAGACCAAGTAATGGTTATGTCGGTTGATCCGGGAACAAGCGGTGCAAACTTTATTGACTCAACAATCGAAAAAGTAAAGCTGTTAGACGAATTAAGACGGCAAAATAATTATCATTACCAAATCAAAGCAGATGGCAGTATTGATGATCACAATATTGTTAAACTGACAAAAGCTGGCTTAGATATTGCAGTTGTCGGATCTTTTATTTTTAAAGATAATTTGGCAGGACAGATTGCCAAATTAAAAAGCAAGTAAAAATAGGTCATTTCTCGTTCAGGAGAAATGGCCTATTTTAATGGCGCAAATTAAGTAGTAATGTATTTTGGCTAAATCTGGTTAATCTGTTCTTCTAAGTTCAGTACTTCTAAAACATCAGTTGCACATTCTGCCCCCTTATTGCCTGCTTTTCCACCAGCACGATCGGTGGCTTGTTCAACCGTATCAGTCATCAAAACACCAAACATGACAGGAACTTTACCATTAGCAGTGGCTGCGGCAAGCTGCGCAGTTGTTCCTTCACAAACATAGGTAAAGTGAGCGGTCGCTCCACGAATAACTGCACCTAAAGCAATGATGCCGTCAACTTTGCCACTTTTTGCTAAACAGTTAACTGTCCGGGCAATTTCAAAGGCACCTGGAACATGAACAACTACGATATTGTCGTCCTTAACACCTGACTTATGTAATTGACCGATAGCCCCTTCAAGTAAGCGATCAGTCACAACGCCATTAAATTGCGCAACAACAATACCAATTTTTTTATTTTGACCAGCCGCAATATTTCCCGTAATTTCCTTCATTTTAATCAACCTCACTTAATAAATGGTTCATCGCATGTTTCTTAGTTTTCAAGTAATCCCTGTTTTCTGCGGTCATTCCAACTTCGACGGGAATGCGCTTAGTAACTTTTATCCCATAATTTTCCAATTGCTCGACCTTATCAGGATTATTTGTCATTAATTCAACTTCATTTACTCCTTTTTGGCGTAAAATTTCGGCAGCAATGTCGTATCGGCGAGCATCTACGGGCAAGCCCAAATGCTGATTTGCCTGGACCGTATCCATTCCTTGGTCCTGCAATTGATAAGCGCGCAATTTGTTCGTAAGTCCAATCCCCCGGCCTTCTTGCCGCAAGTACAATACCGCACCTGAACCGTTTTGCTCTATTTTAGTTAAGGCCTCAGCTAATTGAGCGCCACAATCACACCTTTTTGAGCCAAATACGTCACCAGTCAAGCATTCACTGTGAAGCCGCAGCAACAATGGGCTTCCTTGCTTAATATCACCCTTGCTAATAAGTAAAGTTGGCTCCTTGTCTGGGTGTTCGCTGTCTTTAAAACCCTCAAGCTGAAAGTGACCATATTTCGTCGGGAAGTCAACTTTAGTAAAAGATTCGATATCCAAGTCTTTTGCTTCATGGTGTTTACGGTACTCAATCAATTCTTCAATGGTTAAATATGGTATTCCCAAGCCTTCTGCTAAGGCCTTTAAATCCTTTCGCCGCGCCATATGACCATCTTTTTTAATACATTCACAGATAAACCCAACTGGGGCCACACCAGCTAAGCGAGCTAAGTCTAAAGCTGCCTCTGTATGACCAGTTCGTTCTAGAACTCCACCTTCTTTAGCTACAAGCGGAAATACATGACCAGGATGGTAGAAATCATCCCATTGACTATCAGGATTAGCCAACTTCTTGATTGTTTTTGCCCGGTCAAAAGCAGAAATTCCAGTAGTAGTTTCTGTCGAGTCAACGCTTAAGGTAAATGCTGTGCCAAAAGTATCATTTGACCCCGTTTCAATCGGTTCAAGTTGAAGTCTATCCGCAAATGCTTTGCTCATCGGCACGCATAAAAGTCCCCGAGCTTTGCTAATCATCATATTGACTGCTTCGGGAGTTACTTTTTCGGCTAAGCCAATCATATCGCCCTCAGATTCACGCTGAGGGGAATCGGCAACGATCACTAATCCACCCTTTAGCATGTGCCGTAAAATTTTCTTCATTTTTTGTTCTAATTGTTCGTCCATTTTTTGCTCCATTAAAATTCTTTTTTCCATGCCTGAATTTGCTTTACCGCATAACGTCCAATCATATCCATTTCAAGATTAACCTGATCATGAACGTGATAATGCGCCAAGGTGGTATTAGCAATGGTATAAGGAATCAGACTTACGCCAAATTCGTCATTTTGTGCCATCGTCACCGTTAAGCTGATACCATCAATTGCCACCGAGCCTTTTTCAACTAAATAAGGATCATATTTATGCGGTACCTTAAAACGTAATTCAATTGCATTTTCATTTTCACTTCTACTAATAATTTCTGCCGTAGTATCAACATGACCAGCTACAAGGTGACCATCAAGCTTGCCGTTCAAGGAGAGCGATGGCTCCAAGTTAACTAAGCTGCCGTTAGTCAGCTTACCTAAGTTAGTCCGTTTCATCGTTTCCGGCATTACATCAACCGTAAACTCATTATTTTGCCAAGAAGTCACGGTTAAACAAATTCCATTAACCGCAACACTAGCGCCAAGTGGCAAGTTTTGCTTCGCAATTTCAGCGGCCGAAATGCCTAGCTTAGCGTGCTTTTCGGTAATTTCTAACCGAGTGATTTTACCAGTTGCCTGAATTATTCCTGTAAACATTTATTTTCTCCTTGCCGTAATCCGAATATCTTGTCCTAGCTCTTGGACAGCTATTAATTGGTACTCCAATTTTTGTGTGAGTGCTGCACCCACGGCTACAGGCAGAGCGGTTCCGCCCAATACTATTGGAGCAATATAAGCAACTATTTGATCAGCTAATCCGGCTGCCAAAAACTCAGCTAACAGATTGCTGCCACCCTCAACTAATAGCGACTGAATTTCACGTTCAGCTAAAAGCTCACCAATTTTTTGGGGCGTCCATTTGTGAGAGACAAAGCAATGCACATTGGCCTGGGCCTTGCCCTTTAACTCGGTCTGACTAAGTAGCCAAATTGGGCCAGGTAATTTAAACAGATTCTGCGTTAAATCAAGTTGATTTGCATCATGCGTTAAAATGATTCGAATGGGCGGCTGTGGTAAAGCCTTTATTCGTACCGTTAATTGCGGATTATCAATTCGCAATGTGTTCGCTCCAATTAAAATCGCCTGCTGGTGCAAGCGCAGCTTTTGCACATCGTACTGGGCTTTAGGGCCAGTCAGAAGCGTGCGCGCTTTTCCTGCACCATTAAGTTTCCCATCAAGTGACATTGCATATTTCAAGGTTACGAGTGGTCGGTGATGCTGATAAAAGAAGTTATATGCCTTGTTTAGTTTCTCTGTTCCCCCTAGCACCTTGGTTTTAACGCCGTGCTCATTTAAATACTTAATTCCTTTACCAGCCACAATTCCGTGGGGATCAATTTGCCCGATAATCACTTCTTTAATTCCGGCCTCAGCTACTTTTTGGCAGCAAGGCGGCTGCTTACCGTAATGACTGCACGGCTCCAGCGTCACGTAAAGTGTTGCACCTTGAGCTTGTTTGATATCGTCTAGCTGATTAAGTGCATTAACTTCCGCATGCTCTTGTCCAAATTGATGATGATAGCCGGAAGCTAAGACCTGGCCGTTTTTAACAATAACCGCACCAACTAAAGGATTGGTCCATGTCATTCCCAGTGCCTTAACGGCCTCTTTGCTTGCTATTTCCATATAGTCTGTATCCTGCAAAAAATTCACTTCCTAAGCACAAAAAAACCTCGTTGATTTTCAGAATCAACGAGGCACTAATATTTTCTAATTAAATAAGATTTCAGCGAAGTTTAAAAACAACGCTAAGATTAAATTAGCTTAATTTGTTCTTCTCCCATCCAGACTTTAACTGTCGGTACTAGACTTGCACTAGTTCCACCGCGCGTACGCGGGTCACGGACTTCAACCTTACTGGTTGTCACCGTCGGTAGGGAATTTCGCCCTGCCCCGAAGAAACCGTATTCAATTAGTTACAGAATAATATACTAATTTGATTGCGTCAATAGACCCAGCAAAAAGAATTGAAAAGCTAGCTGCAATTATTCCCGCTTAAGTTTCCAATCTGAAGCTTTAAGAGGGAGATTATTGTTTTTACTAAAATATTTTTTAAAAGCGGTGATAAATTCTAACCTATCTTCATGACGATAACGGTAAATGTCATTTAGTGTCATACAAGCCGTCACAAGTAAATCAGTCAAAACAATTATTAACAATCCGATTAAAACGTATAACAGGTAAAGCATGGTATTCCCTCCTAAAAGTTTAGCTGTACTACTTATCTAATACAGTACTATCATAATGAATAAATGTCAACGATTTTTTAAGGCAAAATTAAACTTTTATGATTATTTGACACTTTGGTTTCGCTAAAAAAAGACTATTAACTGTCAAGCAACAATTAATAGTCTAATTTAGTCTTTAGTTCTAACGGTTAATATTTATTGTTTTTTGAATCGACGAAGAAAATTAAGTACCGTGACAATCACTTGTCCAACCGTCAGGATCAAGCCTACGGTTTCTAATACATCAATTGTGTCTTCACCGTTATTCAAGTTTTTATTTTTTCTCATCTAACCACTTCCTACAAAAACCATTTAAGTAAATATTGATTCTTCTTAAATTATACTTTTTTATTCTCAATATACATCAAGTATATACCATATTATTAAGTAAGTTTTGCTTTTAAGATTTTTAAATAAAAACTTTCGTGGTACCTTCATAGCCACCCCATCAGTTGTCATACTTAAGTTATTATTTTCATCGCATTAAATTAGTAAGGTATTAGATGAAAAGTTGGAAACCTTAATTAAACGGCATTAAATCTTTTGCGTTAAAGATCTTGGTCTTAAAATTACTATTCAATTGTTAACCTACTTTCTCCCGTTAGATTCTTGTAGGTCGCAATTTCTTTGCCAGCGCAGTAAAGCTTAACATCAAAAGACTGAATTCCACTAGAACGTATTAATAAACTTTCACCCTTTCGAATAACTGTAACTTTGCCACATTCTTTACCATAACTATCAGTGATTGAAGTTACTATTTTTCCATTTTGCGGCTCAATAATTGATGCATTCAGCTGCTATAGTATAAACAGACCAAGACCCTGGAAATGATATTCTTCTGTTCCATTTTTTCAAAAATTCAACTTTTTTCTGACTTCTAAATTTTTATTGTCTAAAATAGAGAATATAAACTATTTATTCTAATTTGAACAAGGAGAACTTTATGATAAATAAGAAATCTATTACTAAGATTTCATCAGGTCTTTTAATTGGTTTAGGTCTTGTAACATTACAACAAAATCCGAGCTCTGTTTCGGCTGCCTCTTCTCCCAGAGTGCAATTAAGACATAATTTTTATGTGTACTCTTCCACCGGAAAGAGAAAGGGAAAAGCTTCGCTAAAAAGAGGAACATACCTTAAGACTTTCGGCAAAAGATCAATTAAAGGAAAAACATTTTACAAAATTGGAAAGGGTCGCTATATTAAGAAAGTTAATACTGTGATTCCTCCTAAAGAAGATAAGGATCCAGTTTTATTTACTGTATATTTGAAAGATGACGCTGAATTTTATACAAAGCCTAATGGTAAGCCTTCACTTTATACACTGATGGGAAAACAAAATGTCTATCAAACTTATAATGACAATAATGGGAATACGTGGTATCGCATTAAGTACCAAAACTGGGTAAAATCAAGCGATACACAAAAATCAAAGGTAAAAGAAGATAAAGAAGTCCCAACTTCAGCCAACTGGGACGATCCAAATGATAATACTAGTATTGAAGTTGATAATACCAGTATTAGCTCTGAAAAACAGATGAAAAGTAATCTTCCGAGCGGGACAGCTCTAGACCGAAACACTATCGAAGAAACTGCAAGGTGCTTTGAAAAACTTGTCAATGACTGGCGGGCAAATCAAGGAATTGCCACAAAAGTAACTTATGTCACCAGTCGATATGATTATGATGTCTCAAGAGCTGTTCAAGATGCTCAGCATTATGACAAATATAAGGTATCTGACAAACACGCTGGTGCAAAAGGTACAAATTATGGTGAGCTAGAAACTCTAGTTATAAATAATAACCCTCAGAAAATGGCACAAGAAGCATTTCAACAACTTGTTTATAAGGATGCTTCGTCAAATTTTGCTCACAGAGATATTCTAAAACAGGCTTCACTTAAAACCATTGGTATCGGTTTGGCAACAACCAACTATAATGGTTATGTTTCTAATGGTGTTACTTTCATAGTAAGTACATCCAGTCATTTTAACTAAATGTAAATTAAAAAGAGTCTATGCTAAAACATGTGTGAACCACAAATTTAGGCCAGTATAATAAATTTCAACTAAGGACTAACTTCCGCTATTTAGTCGGACTTAGTCCTTTTAGTTTTGCTTTGATTTTTTGCTTGTTATAGTGACTAATATATTTTGGGATTGCTTCTTCAAGTTCGTTTACATTCTTAAATTAGTTTTAAAGCCGTAGAGTATTGCCCGTTTGAATACGCCAAAGATTGAAAATTTCAATTTTATCTTGCTTAGATAATTTAGCCATAATAAAAACCTCGAAGTTGTTCTAACTTCGGGGTTTATATCATTTTAGTCTTCTTTATTTAATTATTATTGTTAATCTAGCAAGCAATAATGAAAAAGCAATTTAGTATAAATATTTTTTTACAGCTTCTGTAGGAGCCATTCCTGCACGAATTTTTAATTCCAATTCAATTGCCACATCCGCAATAATTGATTGGGGATCAATTATATTATACGGGTGGTCTGGCGCTTTTTCTTGTGCCAAAGATAACTCGGTACAACCCAGCAAAATAACCTCGCAGCCATACTCATCATGCATTTTGCGCAATATGCGGTGATACAACTCAGCATCAACAACACCCTTTTGCTTGATGTTGTCGTAGATTAATTCAGTTACTAACGGCTGAATTTCTGGGCCGCCTAATTCAGCTTTTCGCCCTACCTTGGCTAATTCATCAACATAAAGATGATCATAAATTGATCCTTCAGTCGCAATTAAACCAATTTTTGTTTCGTCCGGGTAATCTTGCACAAACCGGTGAACAGCAATCCGCATCATATGCAAGAAAGGAACATCGGTCAGCGCTGCCAAGTCATCATAAAAATAGTGTGCCGTGTTACACGGCATAATAAAGAAATCTGGCTTAAGTTGCGCTTGCTGTAAAACATCTTCACGCAAATTAAGAAAGAAATTAGGTTGCGAATGATCTTTTATATATGCTGTTCTATCAGGAATTTGAGCATCATTGACCAAAATGTAATTTAAGTAGTCCTGATCCTTAGTAATCTTAATTCGGTGATTTAATTGGCGAGCTAGGCTCTCCGTCGCAATCGTTCCCATTCCGCCAAGAATGGTAAAAAAGTTTTTCATATGTTCTGCTTTTCTCACTAATTAAAGTGCTCGTCTTGTCCTTCTAACTCGTTAATTATTTGCTGAGCAACAGTAATATCTGAAGGATAAGGGGTATTAATACCACGTACTTTCTGGAAGCCATCTTCGCCCTTGCCACAGACTAAAACAACATCACCTTTTTTCGCCATGCTGATTGCATCGTGAATGGCCTTTTGCCGGTCAAGTTCAATTGTTACGTCCACTTTTGAATGATCGATACCAGCATCGATTTCCTGGCAAATTTCTAGTGGATCCTCAAAGCCGGGATCATCAGTAGTCAAGAAGGCCTTGTCGGCGTACGCATTCAAGCTCTTACTAAAGCCAGGACGGCGAGAAACGCCTTTATCTCCAGGTGCACCGACAACCACAATGATTTTTGGATTATCAAATTCACGTTGCATGAAGCCCATCAGTGCCATCATTGAGGCTTCATTGTGCGCATAATCAACAATTACTACACCATGGTCCTTAGTTACTTCTGTCTGCATTCTTCCGGGAACACTAACATCGCGAATGCCCCTAGCAGCAGCATCATGTTCCATTCCAGCTAAGCCTGCACCAATCACAGCAGCTGTTCCGTTGGACTCATTAAAATCACCCAACATCTTTAGCTCGTAATCACCCGCAATTTTTAGCTTTTTAGCTTGGTCACTGATACATGAAACTTTGAACTTAGTCCGTGCCATATCAAGTTCTTCAGAAGAATACCGGAAATCAATTATTTGCGGTAAAGTAGGATTTTCAAACTTCTCATCAGCAAATAAATAAATGCTATCAGGATCAGTCGTAGTGGTAGCAGCCGCATAAACTTCGTTAAAGTGCGCAGTTTGTGCATTGATTATACACTTACGTGCATTAACCAATAACTGCAGCTTGCAGTGTAAGTAATCCGCAAAATTAGGATGCTCGTTTGGACCAATATGATCTGGAGAAATATTCAAGAAGAACCCGAGATCATAAGTTAGGCCAAATACCCGGTTACGTTTATAAGCTTGACTTGAAACTTCCATTACTAAATGAGTCATGCCATTATCGACTGCATTACGCATATCACGGAACAAATCAAGTGATTCTGGTGTGGTCAGGCTAGACTTGAACGTATCTTCTGGTTTTTGCCCCACAACATTATTAACGGAAGAAATTAATGCCGTTCTGCCGCCATTAACTTGGTCAAGCATCCCCTTTAAAAAGTATGCCGTCGTTGTCTTACCCTTAGTTCCAGTAATGGCAATTACGTATAAATCATCCTGTGGAAACCGGAAGAATGCTGCCGATAACAAGGCCATTGCTTTGGCAACATCACGTACAATCAAGGCGTGCATTCCTTTTCCTTCCGGATAAGGCTGTTCAGCAACATAACAATTAGCACCGTTATCTTTTGCCATTGATAAATAAGTTGGTCGAAAACCTGCTCCTTTGCAGAAGAACAAGGTATTAGTTTGGATATCACGTGAATCATAGGAAACATATTCCATCCGCGTAATCACCGTATCTTGAACTGCACTAGACTTAAGCAGGTGATGTTCTTTTAAAATTAAAATACAGGTATTTAAAGAAATACTCATGCTATACCCCTCTATTAGTTATCTAGTCAAAATTATATCACAGCTAGGCGTGAGTTTTTGCATTCTTTGGATCTAATGGCAAACAAATGATAAAACGTGTCCAATTATCATCTGATTCGCAGTGAATTTTGCCATGATGCAAGTCGACAATACTCTTAGTAATCGAGAGCCCGAGCCCAGTTCCGCCAGTTTTAGTATTTCGGGAAGTCTCCATCCGGTAAAAACGCTCAAAAATCTTTTTTAATGATTCTTCTGGAATGCGTGCACCGTTATTTTCTACCCGCAGTTCAACTTCATTGTTATTGACTAAATTAGCTATCAAGTTAATTTGCGTTGCCCCAGTACCATATTTTAAAGCATTAGAAATCAAGTTATTATAGACTCTGACAAGCTTTTCTGGGTCGGCTTGAATCGTTAGGTCCTTAGGTCTTGTTTCAATATTAAAAATAATTCCCTTTTCATCCGCTTCAAATTCGAAGCCAGCAGCAACTTGTTCTAGCATCGAAAAGATGTGTAAAGAAGACAAACTAAGCTTAGTACTAGTTGACTTAAGTGTCGTATATTCAAGCAGGTCATGAGCAAGTGATTTCATTTGCTCGGCTTTCATGTACGCAATATTGAGGTATCTTTGCTGGTCTTCAGGATCCGAGACCCCTGATTTCAATAAGCCCAAATAGCCAATAATTGAGGTTAGCGGCGTTCTAATATCATGAGAAACATTACTAATTAATTCATCTTTGGACTTTTCAATTGTTCTTTCTTCATTGATAGCAGTTACCGTGCTATCAACTAGCGAATTAATCGAGTCGATAACTTTTTGCAGGTCTGTTTTCACTTTAAAAGAAATGGTGTGATCAAAATGACCCTGAGCAATATAATGCAATTCTGAAATAACGTGACGCAACTGCATCTGGTGATAGCGCCTGATGAGTCGCCAATAAAGGACAATTAAATCCCCGATGCCCATAATTACCAAAAAGGTGTTTTGCCAAGACCAGAGATGCCGTCCACCAGCAAAAGTAATTGTTTTCTTTAAAAAATAAATACCGTTTACCAAGTTTTTATTTTGCAGAATGGTCAGATTGATTAAAATAACGATTGATAAATTGAGCAGCAACAATAATACAACCGTAATTACGCCTTCAGCGAAAAGTTCACTTTTTTCCGCGGCTGTTAACTTGACACGTTCTTTTTTCATTTAGCTAAGCCTCAACCTTATAGCCTACGCCCCAAACAGTTTGGATGACATCTTCGCCACCAGTTGCTTTTTGAATCTTGTCACGCAAGTGCGAAACGTGAACCATGACCGTTTTGGCAGAAACAATGGATTCTTGCTGCCAAACACGTTCAAATATTTCATCGGCTGAAAATACCCGGTTAGGGTGACTGGCAAGTAAATATAAAATTCCAAATTCCAGTGCCGTCAACTGAATATCCTTACCGTCAATCGTTTTCACCTCATGTGAATCACGGTTAATAATGAGTGGCCCAATTTCAAGAACATCAGGTTCATCATCCTTAACCTGCTTTTGACTACGACGTAACAGTGAACGGACACGGGCCATTACCTCTAACGGATTAAACGGCTTGGAAACATAATCATCGGCACCAGTAATTAGTCCCTGGATTTTATCCATGTCGCCTGTCTTAGCGGAAACGATAATAATCGGAATATCCGAGTCTTTCCGAACTTCCTTAATTACATCAATTCCACTCATGCTAGGCATCATTACGTCCAAAATCATTAGAGCAATGTCAGGAGTAGTAGTGAGCTTAGTAATGGCTTCTTTGCCGCTATAAGCTACAACAGGGGTATAACCTTCATTTTTAAGGTAAATACTTAATAATTCAACGATTTCTTTATCGTCATCAACTACTAAAATTTTCATCGGGCATATTCCCTTCTTTAATTTTCTTTTTGTTAGATTTATCTAAATTATTTTTTCGTTTTATTTTTGCTAACTATAGTGTAGCAGACTCTTTGCCATCTATTTTAGCCAATTATCTGATAATCACCTAATATTCAAGCATAACTTATCTTTTTATTAAAAAAGCTGGACAACTTGGTCCAACTTAGCTAGTTAAAATCATTTATTCCACTTAAATACCTGATAATCCATTGCCGGTCAACATAGCCCAATATTTCTTGATTTGAATTTTGAACAGCAATTGTTGGATGCTCGCTTAAAAGAGCTAACAAGTTAGCTAATTTATCATCAACACTAATTACAGGCGCCGCTTTAGGACTATCTCCTTGCTCCTCTTTAAGTTCATTAAACAGGATTGCTTGACGCACAGGCGTTTCGTATAAATCATTGCCAAGACTTCCCTGGAAGAATTCGCGGACAAACTGGTTAGCAGGATGACGCAGAATTTCTTGCGGCTCAGCTACTTGTAATAAATTGCCATCTTTCATAACACCAATTCGGTCAGCCAGTTTAAGTGCTTCACTCATATCATGTGTAACAAAAACAATGGTATTATGCAGCTCCCGGTGAAGCTTAATAACAAGATCTTGGAGATTAGTCCGCGACAATGGATCAAGGGCACTAAAGGGCTCATCCATTAACACAATTGGCGGCTTAAAAGCAATTGCCCGTAAGATTCCAATCCGTTGCTGTTCACCACCAGATAGTTCTCGCGGATAGCGATCATAGTAGTTATCTGGATCGAGGTTGACTTGCTTTAATAAATTGCGTACCTTTTCGCGTTGCTCTTGTTCTTTACCCTTCACTTCGCCCTTGATTTCAGGGATTAAAGCAATATTCTTAGCAACAGTCATATTAGGAAAAAGGGCAATTTGCTGCAGCACGTAACCAATGTTCCACCGCAGTTTTTGGACATTATAATCAGTGGTGGGCTGATCATTAACTAGTACCCTACCGGAACTGGGGTCCTCCAACCGGTTAATCATTTTAATTGAAGTCGTTTTGCCACTACCAGAATTACCTACCAAAACAAATAGCTCGCCTTGCTGAATGTCTAAATTGAAATCATTAACTACCACTTGATCAGCAAAGGCTTTTTTTACGTGTTCAAATTTAATTGCTGTTGTCATGGCTAGTTCTCCTTAATTAAATGATGTCGCACTAGATATTTATGGGCTACTTGGCTTGGATCCGCATTTTTGACGTTTACTTCATAATTCATTTCCTGCATTTCTTTTTCCGTAATTCTGCCTGCCAGTTTGTTCAAACTAGCTACAATCTGTGGGTGCCGTTTAGCAAAATCAGACCGCATGAGTGGTGCTCCCTGATAGATTGGGAAGTTATGCTTATCATCTTTTAAAATATTTAAGTGATATTGCCGCAGTTCACTATCAGTGGAATATGCGTCAACAATATTAACTTTTCCCTGCTCAATTGCCTGGTAGCGCAGTGCTGGCTCCATCGATTTAACCGGGAAATTAATCTGGTAAAGCTTTTTAATACCCTTAAAACCATCACCACGATCAATAAATTCCATGGTCATTCCACCCTTTAACTGGCTCTGAATGTTTGCTAAGTCACTGATTGTCTTTAGCTGATGTTTTTTCATAAAACTGGCTTTAACCGCGAGCGCATAAGTATTATCGTAGGCCATTGGCTTAAGCAAGGTAAGGTTATCTTGCTTAGCAAGAACTGCACGCGCTTGCTGATAAGTTTGCTTTTCGGTTAAATTAGTCGTCGTGACCGGCTTTTTGGCTAAAGTTTCCAGCACTGTTCCGGTAAATTCCGGATAAATATCAATTTTGTCATTTTTAAGTGCACTAAACAAAAAGGTTGTCTTCCCAAAATTAGGCTTAAGGGTTACTTTGACGTGCTTATCACCGTCTTCAATCAGTTCTTTGTACATATTAATTAAGATTTCTGGTTCTGCACCTAATTTACCGGCAATCGTCACCGTTTCCGTCTGGCTATTGATTGTTTGATAAACACCTGAACCGACTAAAAAAAGCAGGCAGACGCCGAAAACACCAAGGGTGGTTCTAATTGAGGCATGTTCAAGCCACTTGATTAGCGCACTTAAAGTGATTGCCAATAGACCGGAACAAACAGCACCGATAATGATTAAGGCAGTGTTATTACGATCAATTCCCAGTAGGATAAAACTTCCTAATCCACCTGCACCAATTAACGCAGCCATCGTTGCTGTACCGATGATTAAAACTAGCGCAGTCCGAATTCCCGAAATAATTGTTGGCATCGCAAGCGGCAATTCAACCTTGGTCAGTTTTTGCAGTCTAGACATCCCAAAAGCATTGGCAGCTTCTTCAAGTGCGGGATCAATGCCGGTTAGTCCAACATAAGTATTTTGAAAAATTGGCAACAAGGCATAAACAACTAAGGCAATCACTGCCGGAATCGTGCCAATCCCAACTAACGGAATCAAAAGACCTAAAAGGGCTAAGGACGGAATTGTTTGCAAGATACTGGTTAGCTGTAATAAAAATTCAGCCGCCTTTTTATGCTTTGTTGCCCAAAAGGCAAGCGGCATTGCTATCAACATTGCTAATAACAATGATACTAACGATATTTGTAAGTGCTGCAACAGGGCAACCCATAAATCTCCCCGGCGATCATTGAGGATTTGTATAATTTGGTTCATTGATAATTTCCTTTTTACTCAGCACTGCACTAGTTAACGGCTAAATTATTGCTAGGTAGCACTTTAACCGCAATAACACGTTCACGTGAATTTATTCTTTTATTACAATAACACAAACTGATGTTTTCATCTAAAAATGTGCTCTGATTAGATACTTTTTTAGTAGAAAGTTAATTTTACTTTGTTAACCTTAAGCTTCTTTAACCTTGCTTGCGTAAGCTTTAAGTGCACTGATATCAGCAATTATCAACAATTATTTTTAAAAATCAGCAAACAAAAAATCCTAATATCTTTGACAACTTATTGTAGATATTAGGATTCTTATTAATTTATTTTATTCAATTTCTTTCTTGCCAGTGTAGAGTTCGTAGTAGTAACCCTTCTCCTTGAGAAGCTCTTCGTGGTTACCAGCCTCAATAATATGACCGTGGTCAAGAACTAAAATCAAGTCCGAGTTAACAATTGTCGATAAACGGTGCGCAATGACAAAACTTGTTCGTCCTGCTAACAGGTTATCCATTCCGGCTTGAACCAACTTCTCAGTTTGAGTATCAATGCTTGAAGTTGCCTCATCCAAAATCATAACCGGTTCATCAGCAATCATTGCCCGTGCGATACTTAATAGCTGCATTTGTCCTTGGGATAAATCGCCGCCATTACCATCAATCACAGTCTTATAGCCCTCATCTAAATTATGAATGAACTCATCCGCGTGTGAAAGGTGTGCTGCTTGGTAGACGTCATCATCGCTGGCTTCCATGTTACCGAAGCGGATATTGTCCATAATAGTGCCGGTAAACATGTGCGTTTCCTGCAGAACAATCGATAGTGACCGTCGCAAGTCATCTTTTTTGATCCGTTTAATTGGAATGCCATCATAGGTAATTGTTCCTGAACCAATTTCATAAAAACGGTTAAGCATGTTGGAGATAGTGGTCTTACCTGCACCAGTTTCACCAACTAAAGCAACTTTCATGCCTGGTTTAGCATCAAGCGAAATATTGTACAAAATTTGCTTATTAGGTGAGTAACCAAAGTTTACTTTGTCAAAAACAATGTGACCCTTAACGGTAACTTTCTTGACTGAACCATCTTTTTGCGGAACATTCCAGTACCATGAACCCTTGACATCCTTATTTTTCGAAATGGTGACATCGCCATCATCAATTTCAACCGGTTCATCTTCCAAGTCGAAAATTCTTTTTGCACCAGCTAACGCCATAACAATTGAGTTTAATTGCTGCGAGATTTGCGCAATTGGCATAGCAAACTGCTTAGATAACTGCAAGAAGGCACCGATTACCCCCAAAGACAAGGGAGCAATATGGTTAAGCGCAACAGCACCACCCAAAACGGCGATTAAAACGTAAAGCAAATTACCAACATTTCCCATAATTGGGAATAAGACAGTAGCGTAAGTATTAGCTTTACCTGCTGCATCTTCTAAGGCCTTGTTATAAACGTTAAAATCCTTTTCAACTTCAGGCTCATGACTAAAGACCTTAATTACCTTTAGCCCATTAAGCATTTCTTCGTTGTACCCGTTGACTTGACCCAATTCTTTTTGCTGCATTTGGAAGTAGTGTGATGAACGCGTAGTTAAAAAGCGCACGATTCCAATTGACAATGCAAAGATAATCAAAGTAAAAATAGTCAGTTGCCAGCTTAAACTAAACATCGCTGCTAAAACAAACACAATGTTAAGCATCGAGTTCATAAATTGCGGAATTGATTGCGAAATCATCTGCATCAGGGTATCGATATCGTTGGTATAACGACTCATAATATCCCCATAATCATTCTCATCAAAATAAGAAATCGGCAATTTTTCCATATGCTCGAACATTTCGTTACGAACGCGATATTGTACTTTTTGTGCCAAAACGGCCATCAGCATTGCAAACAGGTAGTTTGAAATAAAGCCGATAGCATAAAAGCCAAACATTACCGTAATTGCCTGCCAAAGTGGGCCAAAATTAGGATGAGCTTGCTTAGTCAACGGAATGATATAAACGTTAATTAAACGCTCGATAAAAAGCGAACCAATAACATTGGCACCGGCCGTCAATACAATAGCAATGATTGACGTAATTAACATCCAAGGGCTAGTATTCGCAATTAATTTGAGCAAGCGGTACAAGGTTGTGGTCCGCTGACCCTTCATACTTGTTTTTTTATTTTCTGCTGCTTTATCCAAATTTATCACCTACTTCTTTTGCTCTTCTTGGAACTTGGCAATTGAACTGTAGAGATCATTACGCTCCATTAATTCGTCATGCGTGCCAATATCCTGAATCTTACCATCATCCATGACAACGATTCGATCAGCATCCTTAATTGAAACAATTCTCTGTGAAATGATAATTTTGGTCGTTTCCGGCATATCTTTTGCCAAAGACTCACGAATTTCCCGTTCAGTATGCGTATCAACCGCAGAAGTTGAATCGTCCAGAATCAAAATCTTTGGGTTCTTTAGTAAGGCACGAGCAATCGTAATTCTTTGTTTCTGACCACCAGAAACATTGTTTCCGCCTTGCTCAACCATTGTGTCGTATTTATCAGGCATTTCACGAATAAAGTCATCGGCGTGTGCAATCTTGGCAGCAGTTAGAATTTGTTCATCTGTTGCATGTTCATTTCCCCACTTCAAGTTATCCTTGATCGTACCGGAAAATAAAACATTGTTTTGCAAAACAACGGCAACATTATCACGCAAAGTCTTTAAATCATATGACTTAACGTTATGACCTGAAACGCGGACAGCACCAGAATCAGTGTCGTATAGTCGCGGAATCATTGCTACTAACGTCGACTTAGATGAACCCGTTTTACCAATAATTCCAAGTGTTTCACCCGGCTTAATATTTAAATTGATATTGTTCAAAGCAAGGTTTTTATCATCCGGATTGTACTTAAAATTAACATGGTCAAAGATAACTTCACCATTAGTAACATGCTTTAATGGTTTACGCGGATTCTCAATTGATGGCTTTTCATTAATTACGTCAGCAATTCTCCGACCACTTGCCGCAGAAACAACCAGCTGAGTAAAAATCATGGCCAAAATGTTTAAACTGTTCAAAACTGAGTTTGAATAAGAAAACATTGAAATTAATTGACCGGCTTGTAAACTGCCGCCAACAATTTCTTTAGCACCGAACCAGCAGATAGCCAAGTTGGAAATATTCAATACGGCCATGACCACCATCGCGTTGAGTGACATAATTTTTTGGGCCGTTGAGAAAAGCTTGTAAATAAAACCAGAAGATTTTTTAAACTCTACGGTTTGCGGCTCTTCTTGAACGTAAGTTTTAACTTCGCGAATTCCCCGAATATTTTCGCGCACGACTTGGTTCATTCGGTCATATCCCCGAAAGATTTTAGGGAAATATGGGTTAGCACTCTTAATAATCAGGGCCATTAAAATGACAAAGATTGGTGCAATAATAACAAAGATTAGTGACAAACGTGGACTAATGATCAAAGACATAATTATCGAAACTATCAGCATCATTGGGGCTCTAACCGCAATTCTGATTAGCATTTGGTATGACATTTGAACATTGTTAACGTCAGTCGTCATTCTAGTAACAAGACTTGAGCTTGAGAATTTATCAATATTTTCAAAAGAAAAGTCTTGGACATGGTAAAACATGTCTTTACGCAAATTAGCTGCAAAACCAGCTGCCGCATGTGCGGAAAAGTAGCTGGCTCCGGCACCTAAAATAAGCGAAACGATTGTGATTATCAGTAGTAATAGTCCAGCTCTAGTAATATAAGGCATATTACCTTTCATGATGCCGTTATCAATTAAAATTCCAACCAGATATGGAATTAACATTTCAATGATAACTTCACCAGTAACAAAGAGCGGCGACAATAAGGATTGTTTCTTATACTGCCTAATTGATTTACGCAGTGTGTTAATCATTAAATACCTCTTTCTATCTATGTGAAATGACTTTCATATGTGCCTAAATTTTAAAAGGATAAATAGATTTTAAAATCTATTTATCCCTAAAAATATATAGTTAACTTAGTATAGCGCTTTTTAAATTAAATAGCACTCTATTTATTTCTTGAAGCCGGATTGAAAACGGAACCAATAATTTGGTAGTGACGCCGGAATAACCAGCGAGCGCCATAAGTAACGGCAGCAATAATGATATCAGCAAAACCAGGTAATACTGGATTGATCGCATGCAGAGCTGGAATTGATAACAAGAAAATAAGAACGATTAAAATTAGCACGATTGCACACATACCTAAAATCAATTTTGACCATGGTATCTTCTTATTTTTACCACCTGCAGGTAAAACCCAGTCATTATATTTCGTCATGAAAATGCCCATGCCGGCACCAACAATGACCAAAGTTAAGATTCCCATTTGTGAGTTGTTCTTTGAGTTAGGTGTAAATAAAGCAATCACACCAAAAAGACCAACAAATAAGGCTACATATAACAAGGCACTATCGGTTGCATATTGCCAAAACGGAATATCAGCCGCAGTTTTTACCTTAGGCTTTAACATGTCGGCTGCCTTTAATTTAGGTGACATGCCATAAAATGTACTGGCCGGTTGCCCATGACGTTGAGCTATTACCAAGTCAGACAGAAGACCGTCTACATGTTTAACTGCATCTTCTTCACTCATTGACCCTTGAGCTTCCAGTTCTTTTTGCAAACGGTAAACATAATCAGAGTTTTTATTGCTAAGCTGCTCACGCAATTGTGCGGGCTCTGTTTGCTTAACTTCGTCCTCCATGTTTTGGCTTGCAACTTTTTCCTTCAGCTTTTCTTGCTTAGAATTATCAATCTTTGACTGTTCTTCGTTATTTTTTTCTGCCATTATTTCTTCCTAAACATTAAATCTAAATTCAATAATGTCACCATCTTGAACTTCGTAGTCTTTACCTTCAAGACGTAATCTACCAGCTTCTTTAACTTTTTGCATTGTTTCATATTTATCTAAGTCATCATAGGAAACAACTTCAGCCCGAATGAATCCACGTTCAAAGTCTGAGTGAATAACACCAGCTACTTGTGGGGCTTTCATCCCTTCATGGAATGTCCAAGCACGTGTTTCCGGACCGCCAGCCGTAAAGAATGTTCTGAGACCTAGAATATGATAAGCTGCCCTAATTAAGCGGTCAAGACCTGACTCAGTAACGCCTTCAGCTTCTAAAAATTCGGCTTTTTCATCGTCATCTAGACCAGCAATCTCTTCTTCGGTTGCTGCAGAAATGCCAAGGCACTCAGCCTTTTCACTTTCAGCATGCTTTTTGACAATCTGGAAGTACTGATCACTTTCGGGATCAGCCATTGATTCTTCTGCAATATTAGCAACATAAATGACCGGCTTAGCCGTTAATAAAAACAAGCCCTTAACAATCTTTTGTTCATCTTCAGTAAAATCAATTGACCGAACGGCCTTGCCTTCTTCTAGGACCGGTTTGATTTTTTCTAAAACATTGTATTCAGCTTTTGCTTCTTTATCATTTTGCTGGGCAATTTTCTTTACCTTATCAATGCGACGGTTAACAGCATCAAGGTCAGCGATTGCCAGTTCCAAATTAATGGTATTGATATCTTCTTCAGGATCAACTTTACCGGTTACTGAGGTAATATTATCGTCTTCAAAAGCACGTACCACGTGAATGATTGCATCAGTTTGCCGAATATTTTCCAAGAACTTGTTACCAAGGCCTTCACCCTTAGAGGCCCCCTTAACTAAGCCGGCAATATCGGTAAATTCAAAAGTGGTATGGACGATTTTCTTGGCCGGAATTAATTCCTGAATCCGAGCAAGACGCTTATCTGGTACTTCAACCATTCCCACGTTTGGTTCAATCGTAGCAAACGGGTAATTGGCCATTTCAGCACCAGCTTTAGTAATCGCGTTAAACAAAGTAGACTTACCTACATTTGGCAAGCCAACAATACCTGCAGTTAATGACATTCTTATCCTCTTCTTTTTTAAAACTAGTTATTATCTTGGTTTAAACCTGGTAAAGCAATATCTTCTTTAGGCACATAAAGTTCTTTTTTCGTATTTACCGGATCATTCGCCTTATGCAAAACCTTCTTTAGGTTATGCGTAAATTTTGCTCGCGGCATCATGACGATATGTCCGCATCCCATACATTTTAGCCGAATATCAGCACCTAAGCGCAAGATTTCCCAATCATTGGTCTTGCATGCATGGGGCTTTTTCATTAAAACCGTATCCGCTAAATTATAAGTGATTTCCTTATTCATCAAGATCCACACCTAAAATATCTAAAATTCGGTTTAATTCATCGACCGATGAGAAGCCAATCGACAAGCGGCCGCTTCCCTTCTTACTTTCAGAAATATTAACGTTTGAACCTAGCTTATCTGCCAACTGATGTTCACTTTCACGAATAAAAGCTGACTTTTGGACCGTCTTCTTGCGAGGCTTTTTCGCGTTCAGGTTGGCGACTAGGGCTTCAACCTTGCGAACAGGCATCCCTTCTTTAACGACCTGCTTGGCTACTTCGTCAATTTTATCCTTGTTCTTAAGTCCCAATAATGTCCGCGCCTGTCCCATTGACAGTTCGCCGTGTTGCAAGAGGTGCTTAGTTTTATTAGGTAAAGTTAGTAACCGAAGATAATTAGCAATGTACGGCCGTGATTTACCCATTCTCTTAGAAACTTCTTCTTGGGTTAGGCCCAAGTTCTTTTGCAGCATTTCGTATGCCTGAGCTTCTTCCAGCGGTGTTAAATCTTCACGTTGCAAGTTTTCTAAGACAGCAACTTCCATCATCTGACTTTCAGTAAAGTCACGAACAATTGCGGGCACGGTCTTCTTCTTAGCCATCTTTGAAGCACGGAAACGCCGCTCACCAGCAATAATTTCGTAGCCATTAACCGATTTGCGCACGATAATTGGCTGAAAAACGCCATTTTCTTTAATTGAATCTGATAATTCCTTTAGTGTCTTATCATCAAAGTTTTTCCGTGGCTGGTATGGATTCGGGCGAATAGCACTCAGGTCGATATCTTGAATTTCTTCCTCAGTTTCTTCAATCTGTGGCTCATCTTCAAATAAAGCTTCAATTCCGCGCCCAAGGCCGCCTTTTCTCTTAGTCTCTTTACTTCTTGAGTCTCTTTCCATGATTCTTTAACACCTCCTTAGCTAAATCATCGTATACTTTGGCACCCCGTGAGTTAGGGGCATATTCTGTAATTGCTTCGCCGTAGCTTGGAGCTTCAGCTAACTTAGTGATTCGTGGAATAATTGTTTTATACACTTTGTTAGTAAAGTAAGACTTCACTTCTTTAACAACTTCCGCACCCAAATTTGTCCGTGCATCAAGCATAGTCATCAATACGCCTTCAACGCCAAGATCTTTATTAAAGTGTTTTTGAA
Source organism: Lactobacillus sp. B4026 (assembly GCF_026535825.1). NCBI lineage: Bacteria > Bacillati > Bacillota > Bacilli > Lactobacillales > Lactobacillaceae > Lactobacillus > Lactobacillus sp. B4026. The sequence goes on along the minus strand of NZ_JAFNPD010000003.1, from coordinate 172,390 downwards.
CCAAGCGAATAGTATTCAGCAATTGACTCAAACCTTCCATAGCATAGTATTCACTTTGCACCGGAATCAAGATTGAGTTGGAAGCTGTAAAGGCATTAATTGATAGCTGTCCTAAAGATGGCGGGCAATCAATAAAGATAAAGTCATAGTTTTCACTAACCGTGTCAAGAGCTGACTTAAGCCGAGTTTCACGCGCCATCATGCTGATTAATTCCGTTTCTGCACCAGATAAATTAATTGTTGCAGGCACTAAGTCCAGTTTTTCAGTTGATGTGTGGAAAATCGTGTCTTTTAAAGGAACATCATTAATCAAAACACTATAGATATCTTGATCGATTTCCGACTTTTCAATTCCTAAGCCTGAAGTAGCATTACCTTGGGGATCAATATCAACAATTAAAACGTGATAGCCACGTTCAGCAATCGAAGCTGCCAAATTAATCGTTGTCGTTGTCTTACCAACGCCGCCTTTTTGGTTAGCAACCGAAATTACACTTACCATATTTTCCATGCTCAACCTACTTTCTCTTCAATTCAATCGTGATCATATAATCATCAGGATTATTATTTTCTTTAACCTTAACCTTGATGCCTGATTCTTTGGCTAATTTAACGGCACGCTTAATCGTGTTGATCTGTACCTTTAAATCCTTAGGAATCCGGTTAACGGCACGCTTGGTCTTTTCCGCTTTATCCTGTTCATGCGTTTTCTTATCTTCAAAGTAGCCGTCAACGTCTTTAACGATTTTTTCTGTATCGCTGACATTGAGGTTATTTGCTAAAATTTCATCAAGCACACGACCTTGATCTTTTTGCGTTAAACCAACTAGACAACGGCCATGACGAGGAGAAATTTCTCCGCTAGCAAGGTAACTTTGCACTTTTGGTGATAATTTTAATAACCGCATTTTATTGGCAACATATGACTGCGACTTACCAATATTTTGTGCTAGTGCAGTCTGCGTTAAGTTGTTTAGCTTCATTAAGTTGTTATATGCTTGCGCTTCGTCAATTGGATTTAAATCTTCGCGCTGCAAGTTCTCAATTAACGCAAGTGAAGCTGCTTGTGCTTCATCCATATTGTTAACAATTGCTGGAATTTTCTCCCAGCCTAAGTGCTTCGCCGCCCAGTAGCGTCGTTCACCGGCAATAATTTCGTATTTATCGCCTTGTTCACGAACAACAATTGGTTGAAGCAAGCCTTCTTTGTCTAAGGTTGAAGCTAGTTCACGAATCGATTCATCGGAAAACTCGCGCCTTGGTTGATAAGAATTCGGAATGATTTTAGTTAATTCAATATCTTGAATTTGTTTATCTTTAGGAATTTCATCACGATGTCGTAAAGAAGAAAATAATGACATATAAGAGTCCCCCTATTTATTGAATTGGTTTACGATGCGGTGTGCCCGCTTGCCGTGGATACTTTTTAGGTGTTGCTTTCACCTTTTGGACCAGAATCAGTGTCCGTTCCTCACTGCTAGTTGGCAGTTGGAGTTCCTCGGTCTGGATTACTTTGCCCCCTAAGAGACTAATTGCCTTTTGGCCATCTTGCAGTTCTTTTTCCGCTTTTGGCCCCTTAAGTGCAACAAAGTACCCACTTTTTTTAACTAGCGGCAGGCAATATTCGCTTAAAACTGCCATATTAGCCACTGCCCTAGCCGTCACAATATCGAATTGTTCGCGATAAAGTTTGTTTTGACCAACATCCTCAGCACGCCCATGAACAAGTGTCACATCTTGCAATTGCAATTTTTCAATTAAGTCCTGTAAAAAAGTTAACCTTTTCCCCAGTGAATCAACGATTGTTACCTTTAATTCTGGTTGCAAAATTTTGAGCGGAATCGACGGAAAACCCGCGCCCGCACCGACATCACAGACCGTATCACCTGGCTTAAAGACTTCAGAAAAAGTAAATAACGGCGTAAGACTATCAAAAAAATGTTTTAGGTAAACATCATCTTCTTCGGTTATCCGAGTAAGATTGACCTTCTGATTAGCCGCAATTAAGCTGGTAAAATATTGGTTAAATTGGTTGATTTGTTTTTCATTTAATTTAAAATTACGCTTTGATAATTCTTGGACAAATTGTTCAGGATTCATTTTTCACCCGTGAAACCTTGTTTCACACCCTATAAATTTAACGCTAAAAATGGCTTATTGTAAAGCCATTACATCTCTATAATTATGAAATATTTTTCGACAGCCGTCAAAGTCTAAATGAACAAAATAAGCTATAATATCGTCAAAGGAGATAAACATGATTATTACTTTAATTGTTTTAGCCTATTTAGCCTGGAAAACATATAAAGGCTATCATACTGGTTTTACCAAATTAATTATTAATTTAATATTTGCGGCAATCGTCTTTATTGCGGCAATTTTATTTCAAAATCCTGTCGGCAATTGGCTTTATGGTCAAATTACCGGCCAAAACATTCAAACCACACTGACTCCGAGCGCTAATTTAATGATTTTTCGCTTTTTAGCCTTTTTCGTCATTCTTTTTATTGGCAAAATGGTTACTAAAGTTTTCAAAAGTTGGTTTCCAAGTAAAAATCCCCACTCAACTAGTTTTGGCTCACTGCTAGACGGTGTATTAGGCGCAATTGTTTCCTTTTTTGCCAGTTATTTCTTTGTTTACATTATCCTATCAATGCTTAATGCTCTGCAAAATCAATGGTTTATCCAGCAGACCTTAAATTCACCGTTTTTACGGTTCATCATTTACAGTACCCCAGGTCTATCTAACGGAATGTTTAACTATATCTTTAGTATTAGTCGAACAGCCGCATAAACAAACTTTAAGATGCTATTTACAAAGCCTGAATCTGACCAGATTCAGGCTTTTTTTATCTCATCAAGTTTATCAAAGCATGCTGTTAGCAAATCATATATACTTTAAAAATTTGATTAGCTATTTTATTAGTTGTTGTAGTAAACTATTTTGGTACAAAAAATTAAGTAATTGTTTATACGGAGGATAAAGTGGGAGCAAAAAATATTTTTAAAAAAGTCATGACGATTTCTGCCGCCGTTATACTGACGGCACCAATTTATTGCAATAATTTAACGACAAATGTTCGTGCCGTAATAAATACGCCAGCAAATCAAGATACTAAACCTGCTATTGGTACGGCCAAACAGCCTGGTACAAGTAACACAGTTAATGATGCTAATCCTGCAGTTTCACAAACTAAAAAGGTTAAAACTTTTAAAGTCGCAATTGTCAAAAAGAATTACGGCATTTACCAGGGTAACTTCACTAATAAAAAATCTAGCTCAAAGTATTTTCATCAAACCTTTAATGTCAATAAAACATTCACCCATAACGGACACCACTATTATTGGCTCAATCAAAAAGGAAAAAAAGCATTTGGTTATATTAACAAAAATGCTGTCGCTAAACCCAATCAAGCCAAAGTTGTTAAGGTTCCATATGTTAGCCAATATGTTCCGGTAAAAACGCCTTGGGGGTGTGCGGGCGCTTCAATGGCAATGCTTTTAGGCTCGCAAGGACAAAAAATCACTGCCAGGTTTTTAACTAAAGTTCAAAACCATCTGCCAATGCAACCCATTAAAGGTGGCCAAAAAGGTAATGTTTATACTGGTGTCGGCTTTGGGTATGTAATCAGCCCGGGCGCGCTAGCAAAATATGCACGAACTTTTAAGACTGGAAAAAAGGTAGCCAACATCTCAAGCAAAAAGTTGAGCCTAAACGATATCAAGATGTACGTTCAAGGTGGCAGCCCTGTCTTGTATTACGGCTTTTCTTCTTACCAAAAACCCGGGGATAATCACCGCAATCACTGCAAGGTAATTGTCGGCTACCGCAAAGGGAAGTTTCTTGTCTACGATCCTCTGTATTATTCTGCCAATGACGGTGCTGGCACTGGCGGTAAGAACATGAACTATGACCATGGCGCAAAAGCTTGGCTAAAGAAAGCGACAATTCAACAAGAGTTTTGTCATAAAGCAATTACAATTAAATAAATTGACCAACAAAAAAAGTCGTAGCTAAATTTTACTAGTTAGCTACGGCTTTTTTAATTACTGCTTGTCACAAACGGATGAGTGCTTTTTATTGCTCAAAATTATCATACTCAACGTGCTCATCGTTATAAACGAAAATTGCACCAATGCGGTCAGGATCATCATGCCAATTTGCAATTGGATGACCCGCAAAAAAGAGTCGCTTACATTCAATTTCAGCTTGCACCGAATTTTTAGTAAATGTTGTCACGCCGGCCAGATCCGTTTCGACTGGATAGCCAGTTCGTGGATCAATCAAGTGATGGTATTTATGACCATCGACAATTAAATAACGTTCATAAGTCCCACTAGTAACAGCAGAACATGCGGAAACCATGACTGAAGAAATATTTTTACCTCGTGGCTTTTTAGGATCTTGAATACCAACAGTCCATTGACCACTAGCTCGCTTAGGCGAATCGCCTACTAATAAGATATTGCCACCAAGATTAATAATTCCTGCGCGTACGCCATAAGCACGCCAAAAATCACGAATCCGATCGGCAATCCAGCCTTTGGCAATTCCGCCTAGGTCAAGTTCCATTCCTTCTTTTTGTAGAAAAACAGTCTGATTTTCATCATCTAAGTCAACACTGAAAGGATCCGTTAACTTCATTTTGGCTTTAATCTGTTCGTCAGTTGGTACATGCGCGCCTTTAAAGCCAATCGCCCAAAGTTTGACTAATGGACCAATTAGGGCGTTAAAGCCAAAGTTTTCCCGACTTTGTTCTACGGCTAGCTTAACTAAATCATAAACCGCACTAGAGACCTGAACTGGCTTTTTGCCAGCAGCATGATTAATATCCATCACTTCAGAATACTCACGGTTTACCGTTAACAGGTCTTCGTAGTGATCAATTAAATCAAATGACTCGTTAATTAATGTATCATCTGTTGTACCAAAAATTTGTAGAGTAATCGCTGTTCCTAAAGCGTGATGCTGTCCAACTGCTTGTTCTAAAGCTAAATTTTCAATCATTTGTGTGTTTTTCCTATTTCTCCAAATACTTTTCTCTAATCGTTTCTTGCAGATCCTGATCAATTGCAAGTTCATTAACAATATAAGAATCAAGACTGCCATAATTTTCATTAACAGTAATTAAGCTAGTGTCAAAAAAGGCATTGGCAACTGAACCCAATACACGCATATTGGCGCGAAAGCGGTCATTTTCACCCGCCTTTTTAAATTGCCGATCACGGCTTGCCCGGTAATCATTTAGCAGATAATTTGAATACAGGTAGTCCTGCCTGATTACTTCCAGATCAACGCCCAAAATGTATAACAAGATCACGGTAACTAAGCCGGTGCGATCCTTGCCTTCGGAACAATGATAAAGCGTTGCACCATCATCTTCTTGTGCAATTAGTTCAATAATATGGTGAAAACTATGCTGTGCAGTTTCAGTCAAAATATGATTATGATAACGCCGACACATCATCCGAAAGCCCGCATACTGATCACGTCGATATTCTGCGAACTCCTTTTGCATATCAAGACCGTTTCCACCAGTATTGTCTTCAACTGAAAGTGGGCAACTATAATGTTTTACTCCAGCAATTGCTTGGTCAGGGTTTTGCTTGCATTCAGCCGGTGAACGTAAATCAATAATCTGCTTTAAGCCGTAGTCCACTAAAAACTGTTCGTCACTGGGTACAATCTTACTCATATTACCAGTTCTCAGTAAGCGATGCTTTTTTACTTTACGTCCCAAAAGACCCGTATATCCACCGATATCACGTGGATTGCGCACAGATTTAATTGGTAAAACTACTGGATCAGACATAAGAATTTCCCTTCTAACCAAAAATAACCGGATAGTTAATCCTATCCGGTTATTTTACTCTCTGCTAGTCAAACTAGCAAAAGATTATTTATTAGCTTGTTCAACGAACTTGAAGAAGTTGTCCATCATGCCATCTAATTGCTTGATGGTTGCGTCGTCAGTTAATTCACCAGTTTCCTTGTCAAACTTGCTTGGGGCTTGACCAATTAAAACTTCGTTACCTGGCAAAACATTAGCACTCATATCAGGTGAAAGTAAAATTTCACGGATATCTTCTTGAGCACGACCAGTACCTTGGCTACCGTATGAAGTACCTGCTACTGCAACAGGCTTCATCTTCATTACGTTAGGACCAGCATGTGAACCCAACCATTCAAGACTACTCTTTAATGCAGCTGGAATTGTGTGATCATATTCTGGTGTAGTAATAACGATACCATCCGCACTCTTAATGTCTTCGATCCAAGCTTTAATTGAATCATCAGCCATTTCTGTTCTGCAGAAAGGTGTCAATTTATCGATTTCTTTTACTTCAATATCTGCCTTATCACCGTAACGCTTTGCAATAAATTGTGCTAAAAAGCGATTGTATGAGAAAGCGGCATTTGTACCAACAATTGCTAAAATCTTCATTCTTGGTCCTCCTACTTAGTAACTTGTGCGTACCAATCATCAACTTCATCGAAGAAGTGACCTAAGAATTCAACAGAAGACTTATCAGTTAAGTCACCATTTTCATCAAATTGCTTCGGTGCAGTACCCATCATAAATTCATCACCATTAAAGATCTTTGCACTAAAGCCTGGTGCAGTCATAAGACTCTTTAAACGGCTTTGTGAACGAGAACCACCCTGAGGCATTGGTGAAGTTGAAACAATAGCAACTGGCTTGCCCTTAAATGGGTGTGAAGTGCATGAAAGCCATTCTAAGGCGCTACTCAAAGCACTAGTTACCGAGTGTTGTTGTTCAGGAGAACCGATTAATACTAAATCAGCATCCTCAATTTCTTTACTCAAGGTTTGGACGGACTCAGGAGCGTCTTCGCCTTCTTTAAACATTGGCAATCCCTTAACAGTTGCTAGTTTAAAGTCATATTTGTCAGCAAATTGCTTAGCAATAAACTTAAGCAATGCCTCATTAAACGAATTATTGGCATTTGAGCCAGATAATGCAAGGATTTTCATAAAAACCACCTTTCAGAAACTAATTTCTTTGACAATTATATCATATCTATATTTTTGTGGCTTAAACCATGATTTTGCTTTTTTAAATTTCAAGTAGCAAAAAAACGGCAGTTAAGCCGCTTTTCCTAATCGGGGTTTTACTTTTTACCCTTCTTTTTATTTTCCTTATTATCAGTTTCAAACAAAGAAACTGTGCTAGATTCACTCAACCAATCATTTAAAATTGCATCATTGATTTGAGCTGACAAGACATTAACTATCTGCGTTTGTGAGAAGTTGGCAATCCCGTTAACAAGTAAAGAGGCGATGCCAATGGTGGTAATCCAATTAGCAATAACGATGTTCATAATCTTCTCGTCCGGATGCTTCGTATCCTTATATTGCTCCTTAAACTTGGCAATTCCGAGATTTATTAAGGTATCAGAAATTATTTTACTGCCAAACTTGCCATCAACAAACATGGCCCGAAACAGATTTTCATGCTCTTTAGCAAAGTCGATATATGATAAATCCATGTCAATCATGGGTTTACCCGTATACTTTTTTTGCAAGATATTGCTCTTCAAGTTCTCTGCAATTTTGCGCAAAACTTCTGTTCGCAGTTCATCCATACTGTTGAATTCAAGATATAAAGGCTGCGTTGAAAAGTGTCCCGCCTTCGCAATATTTCGTGCAGTAAGACTCTCAATACCATCTTTAACAACCATTCGATAGGCAATATTTAAAATTTTATTTCTTCCAATTTCTTTTTTTCTCGCCATTTTGGTCTTCCCTTGATTAACTTCAGCATTTTACTCATCGCAATATGTGATTAGGGTAAAGCAATACTAGCTATCAATAACTGCTAGCTTTAATTATCCAAAAACTCATCATAATATGATGAAACCATATCTTTGATTTCATCTTTACTCAATCCCTGAGATGCACAGAAAGAAAAGAAAGCAGCAGACAAAATGTAGCCCCGCTCACGATCATCCGTTAAATTCTCAGAAAAGCGCATATTAATACTTTGATTTTCATAATCTGTCGATATTTCTATCGCTTTATCTTCTGGTATTTCACTCATTTTGAAACCTCAACTATCAAATAATTCCGTGTAATTTTCATATCCAATCCTACTAGATTAACTGAAGTGTTAACCTAGTAAGCTTTTAGTAAGCTTTTCATACCACAATACAAAAACACATCATGGTTAATAATTTTTTGTTATTTTTGATAAAAAATTATTTTTTTAGATATTTCAAACAATTTTTTTAAAAGCAAATTAGATTTTTTAGTTCGCTGCAATTTAGCGAATATATGGTTTTATAAAATAACAATTAATTATCTATTAATTAGAATAGTAAATTTAAATCAGTTTTGTCAAGAACAATGTGTTTTTTTTACACTTAAAATAGTAACTTGTATCCAGCAAAAAAATTACCCTCGTTATTAAACCCATTGCTATTCCTAGTATTCAGTAATTAGGAAGAAAAAATACGCAATTTTAGATTTTGCTAAAATTGCGTATCCAATAATTATATTTCAGATTATTTAAAAGAATATATTAATTTAAGAACTATTGTTTTTTTGTCATTTCGCCATCCATCATCTCATAAATATGGTCTGCATATTTTTCCAGACGCGGATCATGGGTAACCAGGATTACTGCCTTATGATAGCTCTTAGCCAAATCCTTAAATAATTGCCCAACTTCATCAACTTTCGCACTATCAAGTGATGCCGTTGGTTCATCTGCTAGTAAGATTTGCGGGTTAGCATACAGTGCGCGGGCAATTGCTGCTCGCTGCTGCTGACCACCCGATAATTCACCCGGATATTTACTTACTAAGCTGGTAATCCCCAGTTTATCAAGCAATTGCTGCAACGTTTCTTTTGTAATGTTGCCCTGCTTTTTAACGTGATCGACCAGTTCGAACTGTTCTTGAATGGTCAAAAAAGGAACCAAGTTATAAGCTTGCAGAACAAAGCCAATCTGGTTTAAGCGCAAAGAGTTACTCTGCTTAGTCGAAATATTAGCAATATCCTTGCCACTAATAAAAACATTACCAGTTGTTGGCTTTTGCAGTGAACCTGCAATAGTTAGAAAAGTACTTTTCCCAGCCCCAGAAGGTCCCATGATCAATACAACTTCACCTTCATTGGCCTTGAAATTAATATCTTTTAGGGCCTGAACTTGTGCAGCGCCCTTACCGTAAATCTTTTGGACATTTTGTAATTCAATGACTGTCATCTTATTCACCTATTGCTTTTGCTGGATCTACTTTTAAGATTGATCTGATTGGAATTAAACTGCCAATAATGCCTGTTAAAAGCATGCCTAAAGTGCCGCTGAGCATAATAGTTGGCGTAAAACTCATTGGAACTGCCGCTGGTAAAACTTTAGCCGTTAACAGCATTGCTAGCAAGCCGATAATTACTCCGATTCCCACAAGAATAATAGCCTGACTAACCGTTGACCAAACCAAGGTTCCACTAGGAATTCCTTGTGCGCGCATAACAGCAAAATTATGCATTTTTTGCATAGTTAAGATGTATAAAAAGACTGCAATAATAATTAGTGAAATAATAAACAAAAATCCAATCATTAATTGAAAAGTCATATTTTGTGCTGTATACCCTGGCAATTTATTAATAAATTGTTTGATCGGATATGTCTTGCTATTGCCATCGTTATAGCGGTAGTTGGCATTGCGGGAAATAATTGCTGAAGCACGCATATTTGGCATTCCCTGCCGTAAGGTTTTCCAACTGGCCAGTGTTCCGTAGATAATCGGAGCAATGTTAATCTTGGCGTTTTGAACAAAGCCCACAATCTGATACTTTTGCTTCATTCCGTTGAGTTCTAATTGATCACCAATTTTGTAGCCCTTAACTTTAAAAGCCTGATCAACAACTACTTCATGAGCTTTGCGTGCTTTTCTTCCAGCAATTAATTCCTGATCATGGTAAATGAACTGGCTTTTCTTAACGCCAATGAACTGAGCGGAAACTTGGCTTCGCTGTTTGTTTTTTACCACCACGGGCGTTTGCCCAAGTAACGCCTCATCTTTTCCAATCTTAGCCTTTTTTAAGTCATCTTTATTTAAAACAGATTGGCTCATGCTTACATTAGCATTTTTATTTAACACTACTTGTTTAGCATTCCATGATTCAATTGCCTGTGTGTTCTCGCTTGCTAAGCCGAGAGCAAGGGACGATAGAACAAAAATCAAGTAGCTGATTAGAAAAATCATCAAAATGATTAGGCCATAACGCAATTTTTCCCTTTTGATTTCTTTAATTGCTAAAAACACTATTTAGTCTCCTTTTTTAACAGTAACAAGCCCGCTTGCAGCTGGGCAAGGATGGCACTTTTTAAAGTAGGGTTTGCCAAAATTTCCCTAATTGCCGCATGGCTAAGCATCATTGCACTCCAGTTTTGCGCGCTGAGTTTTACTAATTTCTCGCTTGCGAATGGCTGCTTAACTAAGCTTTCGTTATACAACACATGCATTTTAACCATTTTGGCATACTTACTGCACAAAGTTTGCTCAAGAAAAGTAACAACGCTTTGATAAAACATTTGCGGATCGTACTGCTCTGAAAGCTTGATCTCAGCATGAATCTGCTTTAACGCACGCTGGTAGATGTATTGGTAAGCATCAGTTAAATCAGCAAAATATTTGTAAAAAGCACCACGAGCAATGTCTGCTTCCTTCACAATTCGCGCAACCTGTGCCTTGGAAAGCGAATGATTGCTGAATTCATGAAGGAGTGCCTGCTCAATCCGCTCCTTCTTCTCTTGCGGTAAATTAATAAAAGTAGTCTTAACCATGAGCACACCTCTTTTTCACCAAAGTGACGCCGTGTCACTTTGATAACAGAATACATTTACTAAACCTAATCGTCAAGTAAATGAACTTTTGCAAAAATATGCAGTCTAATTATTACCGTAAGCAAATAAAAAAGCCGCGACTTTGCGGCTTTTAGCTGAATTATAGAACTAATACGCGATTATAATAATTAGTCCGGAAAATATTCTCACGTACTGAAATCTTGGCTAGAGCGCAGTTAGCCATTGTTTCAAAGGCATTAATATCACCATCAGTAAAGCAATGAGCGAACATCATTCTGATTAAAGTACCATGGCACACAACCAGAATCTTTTTATCCGGGTAATTTTGGTGTAAATCAGCTAAAAAATCACCACAGCGCTCGTTTAATTCAGCAAAAGTTTCGCCACTTGGTGCATATTTAACATAATTAGCAGCTGCTTTACCCCATGGGTCAATAGCATCGGGATATTTTTTACCCAATTCAGTTAAATATTGGCCATCCCATTCACCAAAATTAAACTCCATTAATCTTTTATCTAATCTGATTTCTTTTTGGCCTTTAGTAAAAATTTTTGCCGTTGTGACTGCCCTTTTCATCGGACTAGAAAAAACAAGATCAAAGCTTGAAGGATCAAAATTAGCGGCTGCCTTTTCGGCGTAAGCGCGTCCTTCGTGATCAAGATCATGATCAAAAAGTGCTCCCTGAATTTTTCTCGTTTTATTTAAGTCGGTCTGGCCGTGACGTACAAAAACTATTTCCATGATTAACCTCATTTCTTAAGTTGTCTATGCTATCCCAATAAGTAATTTACTATCGCCGTTTGAAATCAAACTCAGTTCGAAAGACATAATTATCTGTGGTGCTTTCTTGGGCAATATATTGAAAACCAAAATCATTAAATTTCTGTAATTCCTCTGGCTTAGTTAATTGGTGTTCTGCAGCAAAACGAACCATTTCTCCTCGGGCCATCTTGGCATGAACCCCAACGGTTTTCCACTTACCCTTGACGAATTCTTGAAAGTCGATAGTAATCATTCGCCGCGTTTTTGTTACATAAGGCGCGATATTTTTAGAATATTCCTTAGAGGCCAAATTAATCAAAATATGATCCTCACCAAAAAGATTATCTGCTAGTTTTTCACCCCAATAGTGGTACAAATTTGGTTCGGTGAAACCTGTCGCCTTGTTCTTCATTTCTAAGCGGTAAGGCCAGACACCGTCAAATGGCCGTAAAACACCGTATAAGCCAGATAAGATGCGCACATTTTCTTGGACATAATTAAGTGCTTGGGCTGAAAACAAGTCAGGTGCCATATACTGATACTGAATCCCAGAATAAGAAATAATTGCTGGTGTTAAGTTGTCCGTTTTAGCTAGGTTAAGCTGCTTGATTTGCTCTTGTCCTTCTTTAGTCGTCCGCTCGCTTGATTGCCAGATTGCTTGTAACTGCGTAAAACTGCATTGCTGCAAAAAAGCCGCCAGTTCTTTTGCCTGTTTAAGAAACTGGGGGTGTGAGCGAGCCGGAAATGAATCACGGTCGACTTTCATCTTCATTGCTGGTGAGATAATAATTTTCATCTTTCGTATTTACCACCTTTTGGGTTAAACTTATTTAGTAATATGTTTTGAGGAGAGAGAATTAATGAATCCTGATTTTGCAATCATCTTAAATTTTAAACTAAAAAGCACGAAAGATGTAGACGCCGATTTTTTAGTTAAAACAGCGCGCGATATCGGTGCACGGGCAGTTGCCACTAATCAGCTGCAGGATGAATTTAAACTTGCTTGTGCTAAGTACACGGTTGCACTCGTTGATGGTCGTGATGGCATTGATGCAACAAGTGACGATGTCATCGACAAACTTGTTGCTAACCGCAAAATTGGGCAAAGCTCTTTTATTAATGTCGAAGTTACTGAAAAAAATGCAATTAGTTCTGCAACAAAAGAGGTACTCACCACGGTTAATAACTGGATGCATATTTTTGGCCACGCGTTTAATGATAGCCAGCCATGCAATCTTACCGCAGATTCGGGCTTTGTTCTCCAAAATCGTCATTTACATTATCAAAAATACGTTTTTGTCAACAAGCCTTTGCCAAAACAAGTGATTGTGTCTGGTCTAACAGTGGCGCCTAACCGCGTTGAAATGATTGAAAATCGGTGTGAACCTGCATTCACGTTCCAAGATAACGCGTTGACCATTGACTTAACAGAAATTACTAGTAGCAACTTGCCTTGGCAAATTATTCGTATTCAAGAACATCGCCCAGAAGACGATATCAAAGAAACTAAATTCTAAATGGAAAAACGGCTTTATTTAAAGCCGTTTTATTTTACCTTATTTTCGTTTAGCATGTGTCTTTGATTGTGCATTGTCCTGCCCGTAATACGCATTTTGGCCGTGCTTGCGGTAGTAATGCTTATCCAGCAGATATTGCGGCAAGTGGCTATTTGCCCGCGTTAACTGCAAGGTGTGGTAATCTTCCTCAGCCACTACTTCTAAGACCTTCGCATTATAAACCGCCTTAGCAGCAGTTTCACCCCAAGTAAACGGGCCGTGCTGACTGACCAAACAGCCCGGCGTTGCTTCATAATCGAGGTGGCGCTCTTTTAAGGTACGCACAATCGTCTTGCCAGTGTTGCCCTCATAGTCTTCTTCGATTTCAGCTTTAGTCAGAGCATCAGCGGCCGGGACATCAGTATAGAAGGTATCGGCATGAGTCGTGTTTAGTGCCGGAATGTCCATTTGTGCCGCCGCAAACGCTACGGCCCATGGTGAATGCGTGTGGACGATTCCGCCAATCTTAGGAAAATGATTATACAAATATGTATGCGTCGGTGTATCGCTTGACGGGTTGCGGCTGCCTTCTACCACTTCGCCCTTTAAATTAACCACAACCAAATCCTCGGGCGTCAGTTCTTCGTATGGCACGCCAGAAGGCTTAATAACGAATAACCCCTGCTTGCGGTCAATGCCAGAAACATTGCCCCAGGTAAAGGTGACTAGATCCAGCTTAGGCAGCTGCATGTTGGCCTCATAGACTTCTTGTTTTAATTGTTCGAGCATCTTTGGCTCCTCTCTTACTTAAATTGCTTCCTGCTCAATCCCTACTTGAGCAAAAATTTGATCGAAAAAGGCTTTGGCAGCCTTGACTTCCTCCACTGCCTGTTCATCGCCGTTATCACCGGACCACATCTCAATGGTAAAACTGCCACTATAGTTTAATCGGACAAGCAGCCGCAGCAGGCCGGCAAAGTCAACGCAACCCTGACCAAAGGGCACGTTCTTGAACTGTCCCTTGGAAGTGGCCGTTACTGGTTTACTGTCTTTTAAGTGAATCGCGCAAATGGTGTCAATGTAGTTTTCTAATTCTGCCGGGACATCGTTTTCAGGCCAGGCGCTTAGATTGCCCAAGTCAGGGTAAGCCTGCAGCCACGGGCTTTTGACCAGGTCATGATAATGACTGATTTTGGCCAGGTTATTAATAAACGGGTCATCCATGGTTTCAATCGATAGCATCACGTTCTTTTTAGCTGCTAGGTGCACACACTTCGTTAGATTTTCAACGTATAATTCGCGCGATAAGGCACTTTTGTCTTCATAATAGACATCATAGCCGGCCATCTGAATATTGTGAATGCCTAAATCAACGCATAGGTCGACGGCTTTGGCCAGCATCTGCACAGACTTTTGCCGGACAGCAGGATCCTTTGACCCCAGTGGAAAGCGGCGGTGTCCTGATAACATCAGATTGTTGATCCGCATCCCTGTTTGCCACATCAGATCCCGCATGCGGCTGCGTTCCTCGTGACTCCAGTCAAGCCGGGCCAAGCGCTCATCACTTTCATCAACGGAAAATTCGTAAAAATTAAAGCCCAGTTCATGGGTGAGTTCAAATGTTTCTTGCCAAGTTAGCTCTTGTGGCAGAGCTTTTTCATAAATACCTAGTGAATTAACGGTCATTTTCTACTCCTAAATAATTTTTAGTGACCTAACAAAAAAGAGGCGCCAATGATTAATTCATTGCTCCCCTTTATCAGTTAGCCCCAGATTCGCTTAATTTCGTCCTTAAACTGCTTGCTGACAGCATGAGGATCATCAGCACCAGTAATTGCCCGGCCAGCAATAAAAGTATAAACGGGAACACCTTTAAATAGTTGCAGAATCTCAGGATGAACACCGCCAGTGACGGAGACCTTGAAGCCCATTGCAATTAAATTCTTGACGTTCTCAACGTCTTGCTCAGACCACTTTTGACCAGCAAATTTGGCGTCGCGACTTTGGTGGTAAACCACTTGGTGGATGCCGTGATCAAGCCATTCTTGCATTCTGTCCTTATTATCCCAGCCCTCATAAAGCTCAACCTGAACCTCAATTTCCTTTTGGGCATTGCTCATTGTAGGGACTGTTGCGGCATTAATGCAGGTCATCCAGTCTGCCCCTGCTTCACGACAAGATACACCACATTTTGTCCCGGCATCGGCACATTTAACATCGGCTAAAACAATCTTATCGGGAGCCATTGCCCGTAAGTTCTTAACGGCACTCATTCCGTCGCGGTAAATTAAAATTGTTCCCGCCTCAACGACATCGATTTGATCTTCTACTTGGCGTAAAACATTGATTGCCTGGGCCGTATCGTTACAATCCAATGCTACTTGCATCATTGGTAAATTCATTTTTTGCTCCTAATCTTTTTTAAACTTAGCTGGAATGTCTGAAGCATTAATTTTGTCTTCTACCTCTTTAGCGGAAATAACATTTTTAATGCCAATTACTTCTCCACCGCGCTTTTTTACCTCATCAAACATCTTAATGAATGGGACAGAGGTAAAAACAACATCATAGTTGCGGGCAATTCCCTTTGCCTCTGAAATTGAAGTGTGATCAGCCTGTGTAATTTGGTAACCCAATTTTTCCATCGTCTTTTTTACTGTTCTGAGTAACATCAAACTTGTTCCAGAACCATTCGCACATGCAGTTAAAATCTTCATAACTAAATCTTTCCTTTCTAATTGTTTTCTTTATCATTTAATTTTTGCCATTCTGGATAATCTTCGGTAATCAAGAAGTACCCTTCTGGATCTGCCCGGTATTGCAGCTGTGGTATTGCCAAAAGCATGATAATAATGAGTGCGACACCGAAGTAACCTAAGTATTTCATGACGACAGTGAAGAATGGCCAAACTGTTGCCCAGTCGAACATGCCAAGGTAACCACCGTATTTAGCCATGCCAACCCAGGTAGCAATTAATGCCGAGCCGGCAACTTGAATCAGGCCGGAAATAAACGGCATGATCATTGCACATTTATAGCCGCCGCGATTATTGGAATACAAGCCGATAGCAGCGTTGTCAAAGAACAACGGAATGAAGCCAGCAATGACTAAGGTTGGTGAGTGGAAAATTAACAACAAAATAATCATCGTAAACTGACCTAGTGCACCAAACATAAAACCAATGGTTTGTGCATTTTGGGAACCAAAACCCAGTGTTGCAGCAACATCGATACCAGGAACTGCCCCAGGTAGCCATCTGTCAGAAATACCGGTAAAGGATTCCGTTAGTTCATTAACGAAAGTTCTAACGCCGAGCTGTAAGATTGCAAGATAAACGGAAAATTGTAGAGCAGTCTGTAAGATGTAAAAAATGAAGCTTTGCCCTTTTTGCATAAAGTGCGCTTTAATCAAATAATCAGGTCCTAAGACTACCAGAATTGCACCAATAAAAATCAACATTAAGATAGAAGTTGAAACCATGTTGTCATTAAAGATTGACATGAAACTTGGCAATTTAATATCTTCAAGCCGTTTATTTTTATTTTGGTTTTTCTTTAGCGCGTGCTTTTCAATAATCTCTGATAATTTAGCGAAGAAATATATTCCGAACATTTGCTGGTGCGCAACGGCAAAACCCGCACCATCAGTTAGTTCCTGCGTAATACCAACGGTTAAATTGGAACCAACAGCCCAGTAAAGGCCAAGAATTAAACTCATAATTGCTAAAATTGAAAAGCGGTTCAGTTTTGGAAAACAGAATAAAATTAACCAAAACGCTGTTGCTGCCTGTTGAACTTGGACATTACCGGTCGTAAAAACCGCCCGTAATTTAGTGTATTTAGAAAATCGCACCAATAAAATATTGATAATGTAAGCAAATAATAATAGCAGCATTGTATCCGCAAATGACCGGCCAAAACGCTGCATGATTCCCGCGTTAACCGCATTTTGACCAAAATAAGGGTCAATAATCATGGCGCTGAGGTGGAAACGGTCTTTTAAGCCGACTAAGATGGGACGGAAAGTATTAACTAACCCGCCTGATCCCGCAGCTAAGATGAAATACCCAACAGTTGCCTTTAAAAAGCCTGATAATACTTCGTACCACTTTTTGTGCTCTAAGATATAACCAATCAAAACGATAAAACCAATCATAAAGGCTGGTTGATTTAATACGTTCGTGGCGAAGTAACTCCAAATAGCTAGTAAGACATTCAAAATATTTTGCATTTTCTTTACCTGCTCTTTTCTTTACTTTCGTCATGCTTAGCCATGACTTGTTGGTAATCGGTAAGATTTTTGACGTGACACAGGTCTTCAATCATGCCATCTTCCATTAGTAAGTTAGATAAATTAGCAATATTTTTCATATGGGTAGCATTATCTTTGGCAGCTAGCATAAAGAACAACTGAGCGTCTTTTTCTGGATCATTTTGGTCGAAGGAAACCGGTTGTTCAAAAATCGTTAGACCAATACCAGTCCCTAAAACCCCAGAACTATCAGCTTGTGAATGGGGCATTGCAACTCCGGGTACAATTACAATATATGGCCCATATTGCTTGACATCTTCTATGACCTGATCAATATATTTATCGGTAACAAGGTTATTTGCCTTCATTACTTCCCCGGAGACTCTGATGGCTTCTTGCCAATTTTGGGGATGCTTTTGACTGATATTAATCAGATGATTTTCAAAAAAATAACGTAACATGATTCCTCCTACCAGATAATTAACCAAAAAGTGAATTATAATAACTCTGGGAATGGCAAATCTGGATCATTCTTAAAGGCATCATGGAATCCTCTATCATACATGTATTCAAACTTGTCCTTATCTTGTGGGAAGTTAAATTCACCACCGACTTGCCAAATATATGGCTTAAATTGATATTGTAAGCGGTATCTCTTACGATCCCAAAGAGCTAAAATATCCTTTGGGTCACTGTAAAAATTACTCCAAATGTCATAGTGCATTGGAATGATAACCTTTGTATTAAGTGCTTCAGCCATTCTTAAAACTTGGGAATCATCCAATTTATCGGTAATACCGCGTGGGTTTTCACCATATGCGCATAAAGCAACGTCAATTTTATTTTCATTACCATGCTTAACAAATGTGTTGGAATAGTGTGAGTCACCCGAGTGGTAGACATTGCCGCCTGAAGTTTCAACTAAATAGTTAACGGCAACTTTAGCCATTTCGATTGGTTTAGTACCGGCAAGCTTTACGTTAGGGTCATCTTCTGTTACCAGTTCAGTCCGGTCAAATGCTTCTAAAGCCTTAATTGTTACGGAACCAACCTTAACTTCATCACCGGGCTTGACAACCGTAATTTTTTCAGCGGGAACACCCCATTCTTCCCACTCATCGGCAACGCCTTGCGGGCCAATAAATTTAGCGTTCGGACAAAACTTGTTAACGCAAGCTGCAGTATAAATATCCAAATGGTCATGGTGTGTATGCGTCACGCAAAGTGCGTCTAAATCTCTAATTGCAAATGGATCAATGACATAAGGTTTATTACGAAGATTTGGTTGCATTGCTTCGCCACCAGTCATCCGCATCATTTGGTGACCCTTGCGCATTTTACCGTCACCATGAGTGTGTTTACCGGTACCGTTCCACATGTCAATCGCAATATTTGTTCCTTCGTGTGTCTTAAGCCAAGTACCCATACAGCCTAGCCACCAGATTGCAAATGATTTTGCAGGGACCTTTTTAGCTGCAATTTGTTCATTTAAAAAAGTGCCCCATTCTGGAAAATTATTTTCCGCAAAGACTTCTGGTGTAACTTGATTGATATTCGTTGGATTTGTCATGTTTTCCTCCTAAAATTTTTCCTTTAAGCTTGTTTTCATGGTAATTATATTTTAATCTGATAACGCTTTCAACCATATTAAATGATAAATAATGTTTTATATGGTGTTTTAGCAAAAAACATCAATATTTATTGATAATTAATTGGTTTTATGATATTTTTCATAATCAACAAGTGTTATTCAAGAGGTTATAGGTAGCTCAAAATGAAAAATTCATATCAAGTAATCAAAAATCGGCGCAAAAAAATAATTGACTTGCTCAATCATCAAAAAAACATCTCCTTAGATGAACTTTGTCAAAAACTGGGCGTATCAATCATGACTGTGCGGCGAGATTGTAGTAATTTAGCTAATCAAGGCAAAATCATTCAGGATAAAGGGACGGTTTCGCTGGTCAAACCTGAAGAAGTGCCTTTTACCGATTCTGTCAGTTACATCAAAAAGCGACTCGGTGAAGAAGCAGCGGGTCACATCGAAAAACATAACTGGGTTTTCATTAATTCAAGTACAACTGCTTTCGAAGCAATTCCTTATTTATTGCAAAAAGACGTCAATATTCTGACTAACAATGGCTATGCTGGCAATCTCGATATGCGTAACAGCAACAGCAAAATTATCCTTAGTGGCGGCAACATCAGTCGCAAAATGATTATGAGCGGTGATCTAGCAGTTGATCCGTTCCTAAAAATTTACGCCGACTGGGCAATTATTGGTTGCGCCGGATTAAGTCTCGAGCATGGCATCTCAACTCCCTTCATCGAAGAAGCCAAAGTTAACCAGGCAATTATTAAGCATTCACGCAAGCTAATTGTGGTTGCAGACTACAGCAAATTTGGTCAGTTTTCGAACTTCACCATTGGTCACGCAGAAGACATTGATTTACTAATTACCGACTCTTTTACACCTAGTCAAACAATTACGGAATTCATCAAAGCTGGTGTTCAGGTAGTCCAAGTTCAGTTATAAAAAAAGAGTCTGAGCAAAAAGTCTTCTAAACAAAAAATCCTATTAAATTTCGGTATTGCTAAACCTTGATTTAATAGGATTTCTGCTTTTAGTTAAAAGATATTTTGGTAGTAAGTCTCAGATTCTTTTTTATTTATCTCCTACTGGTTATGGGTCACCGCCATATTTTTTCCGTAGTTTCAAATCATGATGGATTGCTAAAACCATAATTAGTGTCCAAACTATGCAGAGTATGATTAATGGCCAAACATCTAGTACACGCTTGACGTAAACAGAAAAATCAGCTTTTAGTGGAAAAATAAAGTAACCAATTAACGCAGCCCATGGAACTAAAAAAGGTATACAAGATAAGAATAATTCAATCTTTTTAGGATAGAGCCTTGGCCTACTATAGATTTCTCGCTCATGTGTTTTAACGTAAAAAGCTGCAATTACTACGCCAATTATTAAAACTAATTGGCCAGCTTGAAAAATGTTTATGAATAGTTGTTGCCCGGCTTGCATTAGCTTTCACCCCACTTTGGTTTAAAAATCAGCATTGAACTAAATTGCTATATTTCATTTACCAACAATTTTTGTGCTATGAATAGTTAACTTTTACTAAAAACATAAGGCTTTATGCTTAATAAAGCAAGCTTAAAAAGATAATCAAGCTAAAAATATGGCTCAAGCACTTCTGGCTAATTATTTATCCAAAAGCAAAATACTTACTATTAAAAAATTCACCTAGTTATACGAACTAAGTGAATTTTTACTTTATCTAGTGTTTTAAATATTCCAACACCTTTGTAATATCTTGGGTCTTCTTATCTTGCGGAATATCTTCGTTCTTTAAAATCTCAATCGCATGTTGAACCATTGAATAAACCTGCTTATCATCGTCACTATCGATAATTAAATAGCCAATTTTAAAGTAAGATTCCAAGTTAGAGGTATCATGTTCATCCAAGGCTTTTTTGATTAAATAACCAAAAATAGCCTTCATATTACGTGTTCTCTTATTTTTTTCTTTTTTCTTATCATAAACTGGTAAAAAAAGTGCTACACAGACAGCAGCGATCTCTGCTACTGCAGTTACCCATTCTGATATTGGCCCTAACTCCATAAAATCACCCCATACCATTATTATAGTTGCTAGATACAGATATTTTCATCAGTATCAATGCAATACAATAATACAATAAAATAGTTTTTGCAAGATGATTTTTTATTAACGGTATTTATTAATATAGGTGATAAAACTTAAGCATTGCAATTATTTGGTCATCAACTTGGGGAGTAGTTTCCGCTACCGGTTTTCGGGCAGGGCCAACCTCCGCAATTTGGGCTAGTTCTAGTGCTCTTTTCAAAACAGCCGGTACCGTCCCCAATTTAAGTGCCGCACGCAAAACAGAAATACTCTCTTGCAATTCCTGTGCTTTTTCTTGCCTTTGCTCATTTAGGGCGTGGTCCAAGGCAACTAAAATCTGCGGAATTAGGTTGCTTGTGCCTGCAATTGCAGCTCGCACGCCGTAATGATAAGCATCTAAAATTTTTGAATCAGAACCAATTAATACTTGAAAATCCGCTGCGCAGGCAATACTTTGGTATTGTTTAAGCAGCTCTAAATCACCGCTACTGTCTTTAATACCAACGATATTCTCACTTTTCGCCAATTCTTTAACTACACTAACTGGAAGATTGTACCCAGTGTTTTGCGGTATATTGTACAAAATAATTGGCAGATCAACACTTGCTGCAATCTCTTGATAATAACCTATTAATTCCTTAGCACTTGGCCTGATAAAATACGGACTAATTACAGATAAAGCGTCAACGCCAACTTGCGCCATTTCTGTTGCAAGCCTAATGGCTTCATGTGTTGAACAAGCACCCGCTCCTGCAAAAACAGGAACACGATGATTAACAAATTGAACAATTTTACTTGTAAATGCAATTTTTTCTTGCCGTGACAAAACATGAAATTCACCGTTTGTTCCTAATGCGAAAATCCCACTAACACCAGCCTTTATTAGGTAATCGGTTAGCTTTTGGGCCGCTGGATAATTAAGTGACTGCTCTTGATCACGGTTAAACGGCGTGACAATTGGTGTGATAATTCCTTTAAACATTATTACCTCCTGCTTTACTTAATTACGCCTTCTTGAACCAATCGCTTACCTAAACTGCCACCAGGGTGCAACATCCCAAAGTCCTTTTCGGAAAATCCTTTAGCCTTTGCAACTGTTAACGCAATAGCATCGCCTACGGCTAAAGCGGCTGTTGAGCTATTGGTTGGCGCCAAATTGTACTGATCTGCCTCTCGCGCAACATGAACCAATATTAAATAGTCGCATTCCCGTGCCAGTAACGAGTTTTTATTACCAGTTAAAGCGGCCACCTTTGCACCTATTCTGTGAATTGGCGCAATGACAGTGGTTGCTTCTTTTGTTTCACCAGAATTTGAAATAGCAATTACTAAGTCATTAGGGGTAATCATGCCTAAATCACCGTGCATTGCCTCAGTGGCATGAACAAAAAATGCTGGTGTTCCCATACTCGCAAATGTTGCCGCTAATTTTCGTCCAATATGACCAGACTTACCCACACCGGTAAATATCAGTCGCCCGTTTAAGGCAATAATTTGCTTAACTAGTTCTAGATAATCTTCATTATTATGCCTGATGCTTGCTTCAACTTGCTTTAAAGCGGTTGCTTCATCATTAACCACAGCACAAATATTAGTAATAATATCCATTTTTACCTCTTGTCTATTCGAAAATTGCTCAAGATCTTATTTAGCAACAGTGCATTTTTGGTTATTTTTTCAGAGTCACCTGTTAAAGCTGAGCCAAAACTTACACAGTCAGCTCCAGCAAGCAGGAAGTCCCGATAATTAGCTAGTGTGGCTCCCCCAGAAACAAGAAGCGGCATAAACGGAATCGGTGTTTTAATTGTCGTTATTTCTTTAGTTCCGCCTAGAGTCGAACCGGGGAATACTTTGATAAAAGAAGCACCGGCACGTAAAGCCGTGGTAATTTCAGTCATGCTGTTGCATCCCGGAGCATAAGGAACTTGGTACAAATTGCACACTTCAGCTACTTCCTGACTAAAAGCCGGAGACAGAATTAGTTTTGCCCCACTAAGAATAGCTAAACGGGCGGTTGCCGCATCTAATACCGTGCCGGCACAAGCAACCATTTCCGGCAATTCATCACTGATTTTTGTCAAAGACCGTAAAGCAGTTGACACCGTAAAACTGACTTCAATTGCTTTTACGCCTCCTTTTAAACAAGCTTGCGCAATTCTTAATGTTTCTTCAGGGGTGTCTCTTACTACGGCCATAATATTTAAGTCGCTAATTTGCTGAACATAACTATTTTTTTGTAACATTTAAGCACCTCTAATGAACTAACTGTAAAATGCCGTGGAGCAGCGAGCCGACGATATTATAGTCGATGTTTGGAAATGTTGAGCTATTAATTCCCATCTGCTGAAAGACGGGAACTAAAATTAACGGCAGAAAAGCTAATAGCAGCCCAACTACGAACGAACCTGCAATGGCGCCACGCCAGCCACCGGTTGAATTGCCAAAGATAGCAGCAGTTCCGCCAGAGAAAAAGCAAATATGTGCTGCCGGAATAATAATAATCGGACTGTGCAAAAGAACCATAATTCCGATTGCAACTAATCCAGCTGCATATGAGCTAACAAAGCCAATCAAAACAGCGGTTGGGGCAAATGGGAAAACAGTTGGGACATCAAGCGCTGGCCGCGAGCCGGGGATAAATTTAGTTGAAATCGCTACGAACGCATTGGTGATTTCCTCTAAGAACATGCCGACACCATACATTAATACGCCCATTCCTGCCGTGAAGGTCATTGCCTGAATAAACGGATAAACAAGCCAATCAACAGGTCCTGCCAATTTTCCAGTTACTACCGGGCCAGCAACTAAAGCTGAAAAATAAAATAGGATAAGCATTACGATTGCCAGCCCCATCAAAAAGTCTTTAAAAATTGATAATGACTTCGGCAACTTAAAGTTTTCAGTAGTTTCATCTTGATGTTTTTTAAATAATAAGCCAATTGCTCCTGACAAGGCGTAACCAAACATGTTGTAATGACCAATCGCTTGATTATCATTACCCGTTATTTTTCGCATAAACGGCTGGCAAAGCTCTGGTAAGGCACTGGCACAAAGTCCTAAGATAATGCCTCCAATAATGATTGCCCAAGTGTTGCTGAGTCCGCTAAACTTCAAAACCAGTCCTAAAACACAAGCAAAATATAAGCTGTGCTGGCCCGTGAAGAAAATGTTTTTAAACGGCGTAATTCGGGCAAACACGATATTCATTGCAAAGCCCAAAATTAAAATTAAGGCAACTACAAAGCCGTACTTAGTCTGCGCCGCCGCAGTTGCGGCTTCAGGTGATGCAATCAAGCCGTGGATATGAAACGCTGATTGAAAGAGAACATTAAAATTCTGTAGAACGCCAGTTAATGTACTTGAGCCAATACCAAAGATTAAAAAACCAATTACGGTTTTAGCTGTTCCTTTAGTTACATCTGTCCAATCCTTGTCTTTTTGTGCAACTAGACCGATAAACGCCACACAACCTAGTAATACGGCTGGTTGACTCAGAAAACTAATAATAAAATTTAACATTCAATTCCACCTCTCTAACTTTCCATTAACGGTGCCAATTTTTGGGTGATTTCATCTTGATCCATCATGTTTTTAATCCCCACAATTGGAATATCTTTTCTTTTGGCCCGGAGATCATCCGCGACATCGCTCAAGGCAATAATAAAGTCGCCATTAAAGCTGTCAACGCCATCAAGACTGGTGTGATTAACTTCCAGCTCCCAATTATTTTTCTTAGCAACGTTTTTTACCTGAACCGTTAGCATTGTACTTGTACCCATGCCTGCACGACACGTAATAATTGCTTTTTTCATCTTATTTTTCTCCTTCAATATCATCTATAACTTTAATAATTTCTTGCACAGTAGTTGCTTGTGCTACTCTTTGAAAAAAGTCCTTCTTGGATAGCAGATTAACTAACCGAGCCATCTGCTCTAGGTGGCCATCAGGCTTAAGCGAACTTAAAGTAAAAATATATTTAACTGGATCGTTGCTTTTATTGCCAAACAGGACGGGATTTCTCAAAACCGTTAACCCAATGCCATCTCCCAGTGCGCCATCTTCCGTTTTGGCATGTGACAACGCCACATGAGGCATAAAAACAATATATGGTCCGGTTTCTTCGGCAATTTTAATGACACTATCCAAATAATTTTTAGTAATCAAGTGCTTTTTAACAAGTGGGGCACCCGATTGGTAAATAGCATCCCGCCAGTCTTTGACATCAACATTCAGTTGAACTAGCTCCGGCATTATTAGCGGCGTCACTTACTTTCTCATCTCCTTTCATAACTGTACTGAACAAGCGATCTAACTCGGCTGCTGTTCTTGAATTTCTAAATTGCTCTAATAATTTTTGCTTAGAAAAAATTTCCGTCAATTGCGTTAATGCCTTTAAGTGCGATTGGCCCGCCGGTGCATATAAACTAAACACATATTTGGCTTTAACTTGTTGGCCAAAATCAACCGGGTACTTAAAGCAAACTAAGCTCATCCCCGGGCGCGAATACTTACATGGTTGATCCGGTTTAGCGTGAAGCAGCATTACGTCATCCATAATTCGCATATAAGGCCCATACCGATCGATTTGCTGCCGCATTTTAGTCACATATTGTCCGTCTATAACTTGATCGCGCTGCAATAATTTACCAGCAAGTTCAACGGCTTCTGGCCACGTGCACCGCTTAGTCGTGAAAACAATTCGGTTTGATGGCAACAGTTCACTAAGACTAGGTAAAAAAGGCTGCTTTTTCTTAACCGGTTTACCGCGTTTAGCAAAATAACTCTGTAACGCAGTTGTAAGTCCGGGAAAATCCTTAACTTGGGCAAACTCGCTCACAATATCCAACACTTGCGTTGTCTTTACTGCTGGCGAATTATGCAAAGTAGCAGAATCATTAGGCTGTGCCAGCAAAGATTGCTTTATCGTCTGTAAATCATAATCCGTTAAAATGCGATTAATATTAATAATTGGTGGTCCCTTGCTAGTTACAGGCAAGGTTGCAATTACTACATCTGCATTAAGACTGGCAAGTTCCTCGTAATCTTGTTTGGTAACAACGCTAATCTGCAGCTGCTTTGGAAATAACTGTTCCAACTGAATTTTCAACAAACGCGATGTGCCAACTCCACTACCACAGACAAGCACTACTTTTTTACGCGCTTCTTGATCGGCTAGATGATTTCGCAGCTCAATTTCACCGCCAAAATAGATGGCAATCAGTTCAATTTCATCTGTAGTCAGTGACTGATTTAGATATTGTTCAAAAGGATAAACAGCTTTTTTAGTTAAAAAATAAATCTCCGGATACTTGCTTTTAACGTTAATCAGACTCGAATTTAAAAATTGCACATTATCTTCGACCCGTCTTTTGGCTGCAATCAAATGCGTTGTCAGTGCTTTTTGTAAATTCGAACTATTAACTAAATCAATTCCAGAAATAACCGAGAAGTTTCTAATGATCTCTGTTGCTATCTGTGATATTTTTTGTGAACTAATTTTTTTACTGGTCTTGCTAATCTGCCTAGAATCAATAATTTTCAACAGTAGTTGACTCTCAGCCTGTAAATGTTGGTCTGAAACGCCCAAGTGCGACAACAGACTTCTAACAGCAGTACTGGTTTCACTAGATTCATCCGCCAGCTGCCGTTGCGTTTGGCCAATTGGTGTTAAATAGTGTCCCTGCCGGTACCTAGTTATGGCAAAGCAAATATATTCTTTTACTTGAAAAATTGATTCATCCGTTAAATAGCAGCCCGAATTTTGTTCCAAACTTAAGAGCATTTGCTCAATTTGCAGCTTATCCTTAGTATCCAAGTCAAGATACCCCGCGATTTTGTCATAAACAATTGTGTCCTGAATATTGGCTAGCTTTTGGACAGCGAATTTTCTGCTTTCCTCTTCTAAGCCAGTTATTTGGTAGCCATGCTCATGCAGGCTTAGGGTTAAGTTTCTTTTTTCAATTTCTGCTTTAACTTGCGCAAGATCACTACGAGTTGTTCTAGTTGTTACCCCATTTAAATCGTTTAAGTATTGCAACGTGACCGGATTTTTTTTGCATAGCAAAGTGAATTCAATTACCGCAATTCGCGCAGGTGGTGGCAACTTAATCTTGCCATTTTCCAAATCCCAACTAAGCCACGATTTAACCTTCTTAATTTCAGCTGGCTGAATATAATAGCCATGAGTACGCACAACCATTAACGGATCAAGGCCATGTGTTTCAAGCCAAACATTTACACCATTAATTACCGAATAAGCTGTTCTCTTAGTAGTTTGAAGCTGGGCAACAATCTGATCGATTCCCAACAGTGAGTTTGAATTTAACAATATTTTTAATAGCAAATATTCGTGATATAACAAGGTTTTCTCACCTGCTTTCCTCTTTTCAATTAGATAATAACTGCAATCCAATGTAAGTGACTGCACTAAGCAAACTGCAGCTTTTTACAATTTCTTGCACCAAAAGACCAATTACCCGTTTATTTTGGATAATTGGTCTAAGTAATTATTTTATGAGTGAATTTTCACAACATTATTTTCTATATCTGGTTTGATTATTTAAAATGGTTTCAGTTATCTAAAAGGGGAGTAAATTATGCAAACTAACAAACCATTTTATAAGAAGTGGTGGTTCTGGATATTAACAGTCATCGTAATCTTGACGGCTAATATTTTCAGGAGCAGTTCTGAATCTGCTGCTAGCCACCCAGCCGAGCCACGATCTGCTCAAGTCAAACAAAAAAGTACGGCTGCTTCCAAAACCAAAAGTAAGCAACTAGCCGCTAAGAAAAAAGAGCAAACAAAAAGGCTAAAGCAATTAGCCGCAAAAAAGCAACGTGAACGAAAGAAGCAGCAACGGTTAGATGCTCAAAAGCGGCAAAGAAAACAACGACAAAAAGCTGAGCAAAAGCGTCTAGCCGCTATCAGACAGCAAAAGCAAAAACAACTTAAATTACAAAAAAAGCAGCGCAGACAACAGCAACGCAAGCAGCAAAAAGCTCAAAAAGAGCAAGCTGCCGCAAGTGACCATCACAGTCGGACCGTATATGTTGCTCCTACATCTGGCAGAAGATATCACTTTAGTCCTAATTGCCGTGGCCTGCGACCAGCTAACGGCAACATTACAAAAATGACGCTGCAACAGGCAATTAATCAGGGATATACTTTATGCAAGTGGGAAGACTAGTAAACACCTTGCTATATGAAGGCTAAAGTGCCCTTCCGACTTGATAAAACTGCTAAAGTGAAAGCTGTAAGAAATAAGAGGTAAAGGGACGTCACCTTCTTTAGTATTGCAAGTTCATGTTTTTACAGGTTCGACGTGTTTATCACGGTTTGCGG
This sequence comes from Lactobacillus sp. B4026, assembly GCF_026535825.1. NCBI lineage: Bacteria > Bacillati > Bacillota > Bacilli > Lactobacillales > Lactobacillaceae > Lactobacillus > Lactobacillus sp. B4026. The sequence continues at coordinate 144,037 of NZ_JAFNPD010000003.1, read as the reverse complement.
TTATCTAAACATACTGCATTGCCTTTTTATTTAGTTAATATTCAATTAGTCCTAGGACAAATCATTAATCTAAGTAAATTAAATAGTAAAGACTAAAAAGCTCCGAGAGTAAATTACTCGTCGGAGTTTTTATTTGCCAAATTTCGTAGTCACGCAAACATACTTTAATTTAGTTCTGAATAACGAACCAAGTGAATTTGGTTATCTTCAATTTCTTGCTTAATCCACGGATCACATAAGAAATCCACTTCTTGCATGCGCGGCGTTGTCAAACTAGATTGTTGCAATATACTTTGGTCAAGATAACCCGGGTGACAGACCATCATCGGAACATCGTCTTCAGCGTGAGTTCGGGCGAATTCAACCGCTTTAGTAAAGGTGCGATAAGGATCATAATGCTTTTTCATGCTATCCATAAAGGTCGTGATCGTTGTTTTCTTCTTAAACTTAACTGGATCTAAGTTTAAGTCAAATGGTAACAATGGTAAATCATGCCGTTTAGCAACAATTGCCAAGCCTTTGAGCAGGTTATCACTATAAACTGCATGGGCTTCAAAATAAGCCGGCTTATGACCAACAATTTTCAAAAAATAGCGATACTGGGCCTCAATTTCTAAAACTACTTCATCCAAATTTACTAAATCATGGTCAGTTTCATGGTAGGCCTTTGAAGGCTTGAATTTACCATCTGCCGTTACCAGACTAGGAATTAATGCCGGGTCAGTCAAAGGGCTACCCGCACAAATTACCGTGTGCATCCCCAAATCAAAGTCGAGCCCTTTTAATAAGCTTAAGCCGTGCAAAGTATCCGCCATATTGACCATGACGCCAACATTATTGATTACACCGTTTTTGACACTTTCATAAATACCATAATTGACGCCTTTAGAATAACCTAAATCGTCAGCTCTAATAATTAAATTATGCATCTCATTCTCTCCTTATCTTTACTGCAATTTTGCTTTAGGTTCAACGCCTATCATGTAAGTCGCAATTGCTGCAACAATTAGTGCAATTGCGCCACTAATCACGCCGTTAATTAGGTTAGCCGTTGAGCCGCCAACGTAGCCGCTTAAACACATAAAATTAGCAACCGGAACAACAACATATGCCGAAACATGTGTTATTGCGGCATAAATGCCACCTGCAAAGCCGCCAATCATCATCCCCAAAAATGGTCGCCGATACTTTATCGCTAGGCCATACAGTCCCGGCTCGGTAACACCACCAATAAAATTAGCAATAAAATAACTTAATGCCAATGACTTTTCTTGCTTATCTTTGATTCGCAGTGAAGCTCCTAAACTCATTCCGGCAACTGCCATACTTGCCGCAATCGAACCAAGCATAATGAAATTATCATGCCCAGTTTGGGCAACGATTGTAATCATTGCACTAATCAATACCAAATGCATACCAGTCATAACTAGAATTTCCCATAGTGCACCAATCAAGCCAACACCAATAATTGCTGCTATTCCGCCTAATTGTCCAAAAGAAATAATGGCCTTTGAAACATATTCGCCTAAAAAACCACCTAATGGCCCTAATACACATAATGATAATGGCAACATCACGGCAATCGTCAAGGTAGGTGCAAAAATTGTCCTTAGTGATGCCGGAATCTTCTGATTAAAGAAACGCTCAACATAAGACATTATCCAAACTGATAGCAGAATAGGTACAACCGTACTACCATAGTTAGTTAAGTGCATGGGAATGCCGTAAACCGTAAATGGTTTGCCTGCAGCCACAATTTTAACTAAGCCGGGATCAAGCATAATTGCGCCTAAAAAGATCCCCAAGATTGGCGAAGCAGCAAATTGCTTAGCAGCGGTATAACCAATCGCCACTGGGAAAAAGTAAAAGCCGGCATCACCTACTAAACTGAATAATTGGTATAAGTCACTTTTAACTGAAATCACATTTAGCATTGTCGGCCCCAAAACTGCCACCAGCATCTTAAACATTGATGCTGCAATTAACATGGGGATTAGCGGTGTCAAACTGCCAGCAATTTTGTTTAAAATTGTGTTACCAACACTTTTCCACGTCCATTTTTTCGTTCCCAGGTCTTCGGTGATTTGTTCATTAACTGGAGCTGACTGATTCAAATTACCAGCAGCAACCACCGCATCATAAACCTCATTAACTGTTTGCCCAATAATAATCTGATATTGGCCTCCCGAACGGGCCACCCCGAGAACACCAGCAATCTGCTTAATTGTTTCATCTTGCGGGATGCTCATGTCCTTTAGATTAAAGCGAAGCCTAGTCATACAGTGCGTTACACTAACAACATTGCCACTTCCACCGATATCTTGAATAATTTGTCTGGCCATTTCTTTTATTTGTTTACTCATTCTGTCCTCCTCTTGCCTGTACAATCATTCGTTGAACATAAATCATTAAATAGAAAACTTCATCATCCGTACTAGTCGTGTGCAACTGCCCATCAATCTGATTAACAATATCTACCGTGCACTGATAAACCTTGGGGTAACTTTGTTTAAAGCTTGTTCTAATTAATTTGCTTGAACCATCATTAATTTGCTTTTTACTTTCTAGCCGCTTTAAGTAATACCTTAAGTGGGTAACAAAACGGTTATAGATAAACGATTTACGGTCAACAGTTAAACCAAATTGCTTTTCCACCTCTTTGACGGCCATTTCAGCAATTGAATTAAAACTAGTTTCACTTAACTGCAATGTTGTTACCATCTGTGAATTAATGAAATGCATTGCAATGGCAATCTTTTCTTCCGGTGGTAGTTTGACATTCAGCTTTTGATTAATTAATTTCACTGCTAATTCACCTACATGGTATTCTTGCGGATAAAACGCCTGAATATCATAGGAAAAAGGGTACTCAACTTTAAGATTTTGCTTAGCCCGCTCAATCGCAAAATTAATGTGATCCGCTAAACTAAACAAAATATTTGGATTTAGATCGTGCTTAAGAACAACTTGTGCCTCGTGAATAATCTCGGCACTGATATCCAATATATTTGCTGGCAATTCCTGGATTAACTTAAAATTGTGGGTATCCATGCGGTAAAAAGTCATTCTGATCTTACGCAAATCTGTCAGTTTATAAGGCATTGCCGGAAAACCGATGCCTTTGCCAAAAGCTACCAATTCGTCATTGTTTTGATCTAAGCAAATTGCCACGTTATTATTGATTTTTTTAATAACTTGCATTTAGTGCTCCTAATCAATTGACTGCGTGATTATATCTTCTTGTCTTGTTACTTGCGTGCCAAATGTTTTAACAAAGTGCCAATTTTGATGCTCTGGTATTAATTTGGTTAAAACAACAATAGTGGTCAAATCCGCCTGCTTTGCAGTTAAAAATTGCCGGTTGAGTTCAATCAGTTCCTGGCCCTTGTTTACCTTGTCGCCCAGCTTAACTAATGTTGTAAATCCTTTACCGTTCAAATTAACCGTATCAATTCCAATATGAAGCAGTACCTCATCACCGTCACCGGTTACGAGCCCAACCGCATGTTTAGATTCAGGGAGTGAAACTACTTTAGCTTCGACTGGCGAATAAACAACGCTTTCATCTGGCTGCGGCTTTATTGCAAAACCATCACCCATTAATTTTTGAGCAAAAACAGGATCAGAAACACGCTCAAGTTCAGTAAAGACTCCACTAATAGGTGCTACAACGCTTAACTTTTGTTTGTGCTTTTTTAATAATCCAAACAAGATTTCTCCTCCAAAACAAAAAACTCTTTGCGACCATTACCAACTAGAAAGTACTTTACATACTTTCTCTTACTGGTAATGCCTCAAAGAGTAACAATCCATTTTTAATGATTTATATCTCTTATTATAACTAATCGTTATTTTTATGCAAGCGCTTTTTAAGTTTTACTGTACCGTCATAATTTGGTCTTGCTCTTGCACAAGATCGCCTGCTTTGACATTAAATTCAATCTGATATTGCTCCGGATTGGTAATAATTACTGGTGACTCTAGTACATAACCGGCGTTTTTGATTTGCTTTAAGTCTGCTATTAAAAGTTCCTGTCCCTGCTTGACTCGTTCGCCATTTTTTACTAGCATCTTGAAATATTTTCCATTTAATTTAACCGTATCTAAACCAATATGAATGAGAACTTCAACACCGTTTTCGCCACGTAAGCCAATGGCATGCTGACTTGGCAATACTGTAATGACCTGACCATTGAATGGAGCCACAACGTGATTTGAATTTGGAATAAATGCCAGACCTTTGCCAACACTTTTACTTGCAAAAACTTTATCTTGCACACTAGCCAAATCAATTACCTTACCTGCAAACGGAGAGGTAATAATTAATGGACTACTTGCTTTAGGTTTTTGGTCCTTATTGGCAGCTTGCATTAAATCTGCGGCTACTTTAGCTGAATTTACCTCATCTTTCTTAAAGCCCCAGAAGTAAGTCAAAATGATACCTAATATTAAAGATATTCCAGAGCTCATTATCATTGAACCAATCGGTTTATAAGACAACATAAAAATCGAAAAGATGTTATGGAAAACATACGATGTCATCATGACATGACATAATCCACTCACAGCACCACCAATTCCGCCAGCAATTGCCGTGATAATCATTAAGCGCTTGGATTGCATGATTAGACCATATAAAATTGGCTCGGTAACACCAGCAAAAATTCCTGTTACCGCTGTAGAGCCAGATACTTCACGCAATTTAGTACTATCTTTTTTATGAAGAGTATACAGAAATGTTCCTAATGCAATCCCGATTTGTCCCCATACAGCACAAACATTGACACCCTCAACGACATCTCCACCAACACTTTTTAGGTTTTGTAACGTTATCGGTGTAAAACCCCAATGTAATCCTAAAACTGTCAAAAACGGATAGGCGGCACCTAAAACAAGACCTGCTATCAAGCGACTCTTCCCAAATAGCCACATAATTGCTGCTGAAATCCAATTACCAACATTGGTACCGAATGGACCAAATACTAAAACTGTTGCTGGAACCAATAGTAATAAACAAATCATTGGATTCAAAAACAATTGTAATTGCCGGGGAATAATTTTTTTAAGCAGTTTATCAAGTAAGACATAAACCGCAATAATTACAAAAATAGGAAAAACCGTCATCGAATAATCGATTGGTTCTAGTCCTAGTCCCAACAGTTTTAACCCATGTTTACCAATCAAGCCGGTAAAATTGGGTTCCAATAAAGCTGCACCCAATGCTCCGCCAACAAATGGATCAGCCTTAAATTGTTTAGATAAAGTTACTCCTAAAAAAATAGGGAGAAAATAGAATACAGAATTACCAGCTGCTGAGCAGACCAAATACAATGTGCTTGTAGGTGACAGCCAGTGCAGTGTGGCTAATACCGTTAATAAAGCTTTTACCATGCCAGCACCCGCCATGATTGAAATCAATGGCAAAAAGGCGCCCGAAATTACCTTCGTTAAAGAAAACTTTTCTTTCTTATTTTCTTCGTTTTCATTACTTGGTTCTTGGGCTTTTAATTCCTGTTGAATGACATCATAAAAATCTGTTACATTTGGGCCGATAACTACTTGGCATTGCCCACCACTTAAAACTACGCTTAAAACGCTAGGTAATTTTTCTAACTTATCTTTTTCTATTTTATTATTATCTTTAAGTACAAAACGAAGTCTTGTTGCACAATGAACTAGGCTAGTGACATTACTTGTTCCACCCACATAATTCAAAATGGTACTTGCTTCCTGTTCAATTTTCTTCATTTTTATTTCAACTTCTTTTCTTCATTTTGATCTTCATGATTAAGTAGTGATAACTGATTTAAATGGAGCGTCAGATATAACATTTCATCATCTCCTATTTGCCACTGATATTTTTGTTGCAGAAAATCCCTAATTTTTACAGCACACTGGTAATCTTGCTGATATTTGATTTTTATTACATTTAAAATTGAATTTTTTGAATTCGGGGTTTCATTATTTAACTCACGCAAAACAAAATACCTTAAATGATTAACTAAACGCTTAAAGCTATAAGAGTCTTCCTTGACATTTTGGTGGTAATACTCTGCAACAATTGCTAAAACTTCTTCAATAATTTTAGTGCTCGAGATTGTCGTATCCATGTCATTAATTGCAAAATTGGCGTTAATAAGGTGTAAAGCAATATAAGTAACTTCCGAGTGAGGCACATTAAGATGAGTTTGTTCACGCAAAAATGAAACTGCCCATTCAGAAAAATCAAAAATTTCAGGGTAAATTACTTTAACATCCCACTCTAAGGGAGCATTAAACTGTAAGTTTTGCTTAACTCTTTTGAGCATAAAGCTAATATGATCCGATAGCGTTAATAACAACATGTCATTAAATTTTAGGTTTAACACTTGCTCGCCTTTCTGAATAATCTGTCTGGCATATTCAATACTCGCCGCATCAATTCTTTTAATTAGTTCCTGAAAGGCTTTCACTGATTCGTGATTGACAATTACGTAATTTTGCTCAATTTGAGCTTGCTGTAAATCAACAGTACTGCCAATTTTCTTCCCGTAACCGATTGCCTTACCAAGAATTATCCGTTCATTTCCCGCTTGGTCCGTAATCAAAATTGCATTATTATTCAAATTATTCTTTAAAATCCACAAATTTATCACCTCTTTTGTAATAAACGCCAGAAAAAAAGGCGCTACTCACAGTTTAATTAGGTAAAAAACTGTAAGTAACGCCTTCCTAAAAGTAACGTCCTTATTTAGTACAAATATACCATTTAAATCTTTTATTGTAAACACTTTCAAAGATTTCAGGTAGTACTTATTGCCATTGACTTTTATTAAAGAATCTTGCAATACGTTAGTCCAACAACAATAATCATCATCAAAATAATAAGTAAAGCCGCATGCTTGCCGTTGGTCTTTTTTAGCAAATAATAAACTGCCACTGTCACTAGCAAGCTTAGCAAACCCGGCATAATTTTATCAAACATCGATTGCAAACTAATTACATTGCCACCGACTTTACTTGAAACATTAGAGTGCACCACAATTTTTAATGGCGTCTTGACTTTAATAACCGTTGAAATTAATGCTCCAACGACCATCAACCCGACTACATTTGCCATCGTTGAAATGCGCTGAATAACGTCACTTTGCTGGTTATTATTTAAAAAGTCAATTCCCTTTTTATAACCAAACGACACAGCATAATAACGCGCGCCCATGTTAATCACGTTATAAAGAATAAACATTAAGATTGGGCCAAAAATGCTGCCACCAAAAGCAATCGAAGCACCGATACTTCCAACAATTGGCAGCCACGTGAATTTAATTAGGCTGTCGCCTAAACCAGCCAACGGACCCATCAGCCCTGTTTTTAAGGGGTTGATACCATCCTTTTCGTCAGGTGGCGTTGTCTCTTCCATGGCCGCAGATAATCCCAAAATGACTGCATCAAAATTGACATGAGAATTATAGAAAACCAGGTGCCGCTTCATCGCCTCGGACAAATCTTTTTTATCAGGATAAATTTTAGCCAAAGCCGGAGCAATGGCACGCATAAAGCCTACTCCTTGCAGCGTTTCATAGTTAAGCGTGATGCGCATTGTATTCAACCGCATAAACATCCGCCAAATGTCACGGTTGTTTAATTTATGCTCCGGTGCAGTCAGCTTTTCTTCCGTCATAAGTCGTAATCCTCCTCATCTTCATCGCTGTCACTAGTAATTGTGCCAGTTGCTTGCACTGCCTGACTTGCTGCCGGTTTAGCAGCTGGCTCACGGGTTGCCCGTTCGTACAAGAATGCGAATACGAGTGCAATGAGCGTAATCGGTAAAATATCTAACTTGAGATATGAAGACAACACAAAGCCTAAAATAACGAACATCCATAGTTCACTCTTTTTTAGCATTGTCATCATTAACAAAGCGATTCCGACCGCTGGAATAATCGAGCCCGCAGTGCTCAAGCCATTGATAATGAACTTAGGTAAATCATTAATCGCTTGTTGAATTGCACCGGCACCAAATTGCAAAGCTAAAAAGGTTGGAAAAGATCTTGTGAACCCATATAACAGTGCTGGTGGCCAAGTAAGCCAATAAGTCCCCTTAACATCAGCATTATCAGCAAGCCGTTTAGCCCAACCGTTCAAAGAACAGTTAATCGTTTCAATCAAAACAAGAAGTTGCTGGGCCAAAATTGAGGTCGGGACGGCTAAAGTAATTGCGGTTGCCACCATTGTTGAAATTGAGCCATTACTATTGCCCATGATGGCAAGCGAAGTACTAATCATGGTCCCCGTAATTATGTCTGGTGCCATATATGCACCGACATCACCAATGCCCATCCACATAATTTCAAGCGTAGCGCCAATGACTAATCCAGCCTGTAAGTTACCTAAAATAAGACCAACAATTGGTGCAATTAATAGCGGCCTGCGAAACATCTTGGTACTAACATCATCAATTCCCAAAAGAAAAGCTAAAGCCGTTAAGATAAAGACTTTCATTTTTGCAAGACCTCGCTTAGTTTTACTGCTCCATCACTTGGAACCATTTGAATTTCAATATCAACGCCCTGAGACAGCAATTTTTCTAGTGCCTGCTTTTCTTCATCAGTCAAAAAGACGGCTTTAGTATATTGCTTACGCTCATCGTTACCACGAATACCGCCAATATTTAATTTAGGTATTTGGTAGCCGCTTGCCACAATATCTTCCACGGTAAAGGGTGAAGCAAAAAGCAGCATTGTTCTGCGTGTTACTGGATTATTAGGGACAATTTTTAAGAATTTAGCTGTACTAAAAATGTGCAGTTTAACATTGCGCGGCACACTCATTTTTAAAACATTTGATTGAATCTTATCCTTAGCTACCGCATCATCAACAATTATTACTTGTTCAATTTCCTTAACGTTGAGCCAGGTTGTTACAACTTGACCATGGATCAAGCGGTCATCAATTCTACAAAATTCCACTGCCATTTTCTTCCTGCTCCTCTTCTTTAAATCTTGCTGAAATATTTTGAAAGCCCATCTTATATGATTTTTCAAGGGACTCGGCTAGTTCATCTAGACTGCGCTGCCGGTTGGTAAATAAATCTAGCAGCATCGGTAAATTTAAACCACTTAAAACTAAGGTATTCTCTTTTTCAAGACAAAAAGTACCGCTAACATTCGAAGGCGTTCCGCCTAAAATATCGCATAAAATCACCGTGCCGTTACTTGTATCAAGCTGGGTAAACATTTCTTCCATTTGCTCTTTTGCCTGCTGAAGATTTAAGTCCTCAGTAACCGCTAAATAGGCGCAATTATCCTGTTTACCAACTATCATTTCTGCACTATGCAGTGCTTCTTTAGCAAAATAACCGTGACTTGCTAAAATTACTGCTACTTTTGCAGTTTTATCTGTCATAATGAATCCCCTCTTCCAAATAAAAATCTCGTGCGGCGGTAATTTCCGCCATTGTTAAACCAAAATGTTGTTGAAAATAGTTTTCAGGAGTACCAAATAAAGCAAAGATCTTCGCAATTGCCGCTTTAATGTAAGATTCTCGTGTATCAATCATAGCCATTAGGTAATCTAGGTATGATTTCTTTTGAACTAATTCTCGGTAAAGATCATATTTCAGCTGGTTACGTTCTTTTCTGATCGTCTTAGTCAGCATATAATCTTTGACAATCTCATCTTCTTTTATACCCAATAAGAGCAAAATAAGCATGGAGCCAAATCCAGTTCGGTCTTTTCCCCCGCGGCAATGATGGAACAAAGGTAAACATTCCCTTCGCACAACTGCTTTGAGCATTCGACCATAAGCTTCTTGCGCAACCGGGGAGGTCACTAGGTCTTGATAGCTTGCAATAACGTTTTCGCCGCGATCATTGATATATTTTTCCGGAACCTCACCATTTTTAAGCGATTGCACCAGCTTTTCATTTTCGCCCTGCAGGTCAACTACATTAGCCGCCGCTTCGGAAAAACTTGACTGCGGATCACAATTTAATACTTGCAAAATACTTGGTAAAAAATGGTTGGGATGATATTGCCGCTCGTGCGGGGAACGATAATCAACAATCGTTTGCAGATGATAATTGGTCAATATTTTCTGATCTTGTTCATCTAGTTTTGACAGTTGATCGCCACGGAATAATTGACCCCACTTTAAAAAGCGACCATCGTTTGCTTCGTAACCACCCATGTCGCGAACATTAATCGCATTTTTTAACGGTAAAACCCGTTCCGCAAATAAATTAGTGCCACAACTTTCATCAGAGGCCTTAATAATAAAATACTTTGGTAATTGTTCACGTGGGACTTCCACCTTAAACTCGCCATTAGCACTAACTGCTAGTAATGTAGAAATGGCGGTCTTATTTGGCGTATCACCGATAAACAATTGGTATTCTTTTTTCGGACAATTTAATATTTTAATTGTTAATTGATCGTCATCACGTTTCATCCAAATTCGTGGTAATATATATGGCTGTTTTTTCATTTTGCTGTTTGATACCCCTTTCATTTTTGATAATACTACAAGAAAATAATTTACGCAATATTACATTTTAGAAAATAATTTTCATTTTAGCCTAAAATATGCCATGTTTTGGGAAGATAAAATTGGCTGTAATTATGGCGCTATGCCCTAGAAAAGTCTAAAAATCATTTTAACCTGGTCAAAATTGCCCACTTATCATGCAGCGAACTTTTTTATTAAATTTTTCCTGCTTAACTTGCCAATGTGACTTACGGGTTTACACTAAATAAAAAATTTAACGATATCTTCGAATTGAAGAAAATAATTTTCACCCATTTCAGTAGTTAGTATAATAAATGGTAAGTGAAATTAATATTATATAGCTGGTTTAACAAAGCCACGGGAGGAAACCACTTTGAATCCACTTGTTGCAATCCAAAAAAATTATTTGAGTTTTTCTAAAAATGAAAAAACAATTGCGGATTATATTTTACAGAACAGTCCTAAAATCAATAATATGAAAATTACGGAATTAGCTCAGCAAACTTCAACGTCTAGCGCAACGATTACGCGATTTGTGAAAAAAATTGGCTGTAAGAGCTATTCCGATATGAAGGTTAATATCGGACACCACTTAATCACCAATATTGCCAAAAACGATGATGACATTGTAAGTGAAGTTTTTACTTTCTACCAGACCGTGATTAAGAATACGCAACAGATGATTGATCACAATATGATTAAGCAGTTTATTGCCTTATTAAAAAAGCAGGAGCACATTATTGTCATCGGTTCCAGTAGTTCCGGTGTTTCGGCTGATACTTTCGGGCTTAGATTAATGCGTATGGGACTTGATGCACAAAGCTTTATTGATCCCAACTGGATGAAAATGCGCGCTAGTATCGCCAGCAAGCAGGACTTATTCTTAGCAATCTCCAATAGCGGTGTCACCAAATGTATTGTCGATACACTCACTTTAGCTAAGAAAAATGACGCTAAGATTGTTTCAATCACTAGTTACATGGACAATCCGGTTGCACAACTAAGTGACTTAATATTTCACGTGTACAATCCCCGCTTTGCCAATAACGAAAAATTTATTAACTCGCAGTTTTCCAACATGTATCTAATCGATATCTTAACTTCTTGTTTGCAAGAAGAAGATTGTTTTAAAAACTCAATGACTACAACAAGAATTGCCGTTGATGATCGCTAAGTTATATACAAAAAAAGCCATGGTCAAAATTATGACCTTGGCTTTTTGTTTTAGCTTATTTTCCGCTTTCTGCTCTTGACTTATAAGCACCTTCGGCTGTGTTAATTACCAGCTCTTCGCCTTCTTTAATGAAGTCGGGAACTTGAACCACTAAACCTGTTTCCATTGTGGCAGGCTTACCGGAACCAGTGACAGTTGCACCCTTAATTCCAGGCTCAGTATGAGCGACTTTCATTGTTACGGTTGAAGGCAGCTCAACACCAAGCAGCTTAGTACCATCCGCAAATTCAAGTTGAACTTCAATATTAGGCATTAAGTATAGCTTATCGTCACCAAGTTGTTCGCCTGAGACCTCATATTGCTCATAAGTTTCAGTATCCATGAAGGTGTAAACATCACCTTCATTGTAAAGAAACTGCGCATTTTTCTTTGTAATATCAACTAATTCGACTTTTTCAGTCGGACGCATTGTCTTATGAACCACTGCGCCACTTTCAATATTGCGCAAGTCCATTTGCATAACGGTATTACCCTTTCCGGGCTTGTGGTGATTGGCCTTGAGTACCTTAATCATTTTGCCGTCTTGACTGAAAACCATACCTTTTTTTAAGTTAATTGCCTGTACCATTTTTGTCTCCTTTAAAACTCACTTTAATTATTATTCATCAAGAAAGTTGGCGCCGGAGGCAAGGCAAATTTTTTTATTAATAGTAAATAAATCGTATTCATAGTGTTTAGTATAACAAAGTTGCGCACATCTAGGTACCAAAAAATTAGCGTTTTTAGTGATTATAACAACTGCCTTAACTCACCTAATTGTTGGCTACTGCGGCTTTAGCGTAAATTGCTTTGGCGGCCATCAGGTCTTGTGCCGCAATGCCAACTGTTTTAAAGAAGATAGTCTCTTCGTCATTTTCACGCCCAACTAGTTCACCACTGATTACCTTACCGATTTCACCTTGCAAATGACTTTCGTCAATCAATCCTTGCTGTAGTGGAATAATAATATCACCGGCTTCTGCTAGAACCGCTTTTTTCGCATCAAAATAAATTTTATCAGCATGTGCCACCAGCTCTGCCGGGGTTTCCTCCATTTGTGGTTGATACGAACCAACGCCACAAATTGTTGCCCCTTTTTTAACATTGCTAAAATCATAAACGGGTTTATGCGATGGGGTAACTGAAATGATGATATCTGCATCCCGAACGGCCTCATTACCTGTTTTTACGGCTTTAATCTTAGTCTGATATTTGGCTAGCTTAGTTTGCATTTTGCTAGCGAATTCCTGTGCACGCTCAAAGTTAAGGTCACTCACCAAAACTTCAGCCAAATCGCGAACAAGTAGCATTGCCTCTAGTTGTGTCGCCGCTTGTGCACCCGTACCAATTAGTGCACCCTTAGTACAATTTTTTCTTGCTAAATATTTAAGTGCAACACCTGAAGCCGCCCCAGTGCGTAATTGCGTCAGGTAATTACCATCAATAATGGCATTTACGACACCGGTATTTGCATCAATATTTAACACCTGCGCGTTAATTGAGGGTAGGCCATGCTCAATGTTATTCGGAAACATGTTCAAAATCTTCACGCAAGCAGCATCTTTTTCTTCACAAAAAGCCGGCATACATAAGAAAGTATCGCGCCCATTCTTTTTCACAATCTGCGTTCGCAAGGGAACGTCAACTTTGCCTGCTGAAAAGTATTTGAATGCTTCTGCTACTGCATCGATACACTCTTTAAGTGAATAACACTTTTCAATGTCCTTTTTTGTTAATACTAACATCGTTTTTCTCCCGCACAGCTTTCGCCATCTTTTTAACTAAACAGATTACTAAAATTGCCTTAAATAAATCTCATCAATTCGGTGACCTGTCGTTTTATGCAAAACTAGGCTAGCACGTTGTCTCGTTGGTGCAATATACTCCCGCAGGTTAACCAAGTTAACCATTTGCCAAGTATCCTGAGCCAGTTGTAAAGCATCTTCTCGTGGCCCGTTAGCCATCTCGTAATAAAAGTTAGTGGGATTATTCTTATTAAGTTCCAAGACACGTACAAACCGCTGCATAAACCACTTTTCAATTAAATCTTCGTCCGCATCAATATAAATTGAAAAATCAAAGAAATCACTCGTGACAATTTGCCCATTTGTCGGCAACTGTAAGGTGTTAATTCCTTCAATAATCAAAATATCTGGCCGTTGAACATGACCGTACTTGCCGGGAACAATATCACTTAATTCCTGGGAATAAAGTGGGTACGCGATATTATCTTTACCACTAAGGACATCACGCAAAAAGTTCCTGAGCAAATTCATGTTGTAGCTTTCAGGAAAGCCTTTGCGATCAAATAAGCCACGTCTTTTTAGCTCATCATTGGGATAAATAAAACCATCAGTGGTCATCAAGTGGACCTTTAAATTAGCAAATGTTCTACTCAATAAAACCTGCAACAAGCGGGCTGTCGTCGACTTGCCGACCGCAACCGAACCGGAAATTCCAATAATAAAAGGGGCTGCCGTCACTTTTTGCCGTAAAAACTCGCTTTGCTTTTGCTGCAGCCGACACTTTTCCTGGTAAACCAAATAGAGGTAATTGATTAAACTACCATAAATTTCTTGGACATCAGTAAGATTAATAACATCCCCTAATGACTTAATATTAGCCAACTCTTCTTTAGTAATTTTAACCGCAGCCTCAGATGAAAATGAGGCCCATTCATCGCGATTAAAACGCAAATAATTTTTCATCAGTAATAGTTCCTTAATCTTTTTTATTCATTATAAAATAAATCTCTGCCTTGCACCAAAAACCGTCAGAGCAGGCATTTTCTAACTAAAAAACTCGCGTACATTAACGCGAGTTTGTAATTTTTATAAATCATAAGCCATCATCACATGCTTGATGCCAGCTTCAGTAAAAACATCTCCCTGAACCTGGTAGCCAAGGTAATCATAAAATGGTTTGGCTTGCATCTGTGCATGGCAATATAACCGCTTCGCCCCAATCTTTTGCAAATATTCATGAACTTGCGCCATCATCTTAGTTCCAAGATTTTGACCACGCGCAGCTTTTGCAACCGCGACCCGGCCAAGCATCCATTTACCATCATTCACGAATAACCGGCAAACAGCTAAGGCATTGGTCTGATTTTCATTAAGCAAGAAGACTTGAATTGCGGTTAGATCTTGGTCATCAAGCTCTGGGTCAGTTATCTTTTGTTCCGTCACAAAAGTATCAATTCTGAGCCGGGCAACGCAATAGACCTCTCGCCCTGTCATTTCAGCAATCTTTTTAAAAGTAAACTTCTCATTTTCCATTTTGCGTGCCACCTATTTTTCAATAAAAGTCTGCGGGTCAACATCAAGCAGCGGACTTCTTTGACCAACATAGACAACATCTAGTTTATACATTGCCCGAGAAGTAATCGTATAGACTAATTGGGTTTCATCAGTTCGATGATAATTTTCGCGGGAAGCTCCCCACATGATAACGGCATCAAACTCAAGCCCCTTAGCAAGATATGACGGAATGATCAGTGTTCCCTCGACCAAGCGCTGGTTGGCAGTTGCAATCAGGGTAGCCTTAACGCCTGCTTGTTTTAGCTTGTCAGCAACAAATTTTGCTTGTTCAAGGTCTTTGGTAATAACGGCGGTGGTCAATTGCTCTTGATCATTATCTGCCAAAATCTTTTGGAGTAGTGCAATTGCCTGTTGATCATTCTCTCGGCCCCAGAGCACTGGTTTTGGCCCCTGCCGGTTGAAAGACTCAATTTTTTCACCTTGACGTAAAATCTGCTTGGTGAAATCAGTAAGCTGCTTAGTTGAACGATAAGACTTAGTCAGCTGAACAACGTCAGTTTTTTCAGGATCAAACAAGCCACTGATTTGTTTTAGCAGACTCTTACTTTCGTCTTTAGTAAAAATCGCTTGGTTCAAATCACCGAGCATTGTAAACTTCGCCCGGGGGAAGTTGTATTTAAGGTAGCAAAGCTGAAATGGCGTATAGTCCTGAATTTCATCAATAAAGGCATAGCGCATTTCATAATCGACGTGCCGTCCCGTAATCAGGTCATAAAGGTAAAGGTAGGCTGAAACATCGTTCATATGCATGTAATGCTTTTTAAAGCTTTCCTTGACCTTATTAACGTGATCACGCCAATCGTTTTCCGTAATTTCCCATTTAGCCAAATCCGTCATTTTCGGCACTGCACGTAAGAAACTCAGGTACTGTGCCCGCATGTTGATAAAGTTGTTGCGTCGAATTTGCTGGAACACCTTATCTAAAGCCTTCACAACAATTTTGCGGCTCAAGAATTTCTCTTCTTTTTCTTCAGATTCAAACTCTTGATCTGGGCGGTCATACAACTGGTTAAGCTGTTCTTGACTCAAACTTTGAATTGCATCTGACACCCACGCCTTTTTGCTCTCAGAGCTTATTTTACGGTTCAACATCTTGATTAAATCTTCACGCGTTGCATCAATCCGGTTATTCAAGTTGTAATTGGAATTAAATGAATAATAAATTTCACCAATTTTTTCTTTAGTAAAAAATGGCCGCTTCTTATCCCGAAAGTAAATGTTTTTAAAAACCATGCCCCGACGATTGAGGTGTTTAGCATAGCGCGTTAAGAGGTCAAAGAAATTAGTTGAATCTTTAAAACGACTAATCGCAGAATCAGCAGCCGCATCTTCGAATTGGTCAAAGAGGTTTTCAACGCTCATTCCTGGTAAACGCCGGGCAACAAACTGCCAATAAGTCATTTGGACCATATTTTGTTCACCCATTTCTGGCAGAACATTTTTGATATAGTCATTAAATAATTGATTCGGACTAAACATAATGACGTTGCTACTAGTCAAGTTGCCCCGATAGCGATAAAGCAGGAAGGCAATTCGCTGCAAGATGGCGGAAGTCTTTCCCGATCCGGCTGCGCCTTGAACAAATAACAAGTCAGCGTCAGTATTTCTAATAATCTTATTTTGCTCACGCTGAATGGTAGTTACGATTGACTTCATCTGCGTACTGGATTTTTCGCCCAGCACTTCTAAAAGCATTTGATCACCAATTGATTCATTAGTGTCAAACATATTAACAATTTGACCATCATCAATCATGAATTGCCGCTTTTTGGTCATTTCAACCGTAATCTCACCTTCTGGTGAATGGTATGAAACATCTCCCAGTTTTCCGTCATAGTAAATAGAGGAAATTGGTGCCCGCCAATCATAAATCAAAAAGTGATTATTTTTATCAGCAAATGAACCTAAGCCAATATAAATAGTCTCAGGTTTTTGCCCATTTTCTTTGAAATCTACCCGGGCAAAATAGGGCTTTTTTTCAAGTTTTTGAATCGTACTCAGTTGTCTAGCGGCATGCTGCCATGCATTCTCACGTTCATCGAGCAGTTGCTGCTGTTGATGAATCGATAATGCGGTTTCCATTGAAGTCGAGTAGCCATCATAATCCAATTTCACATCGTCGAAAAAATGCGAATTAATATCTTTGGCTTCGCCTTCTGCCGACTTAATTGACGAGGATAATTCCGCCTTCTTTGCTCGAACCATTTTTAAGATTTGATCGAGATGTTTTTGTTCAAATTTTTTATCATCTGTCGCGTTTAACATAACGTCACCTATACGTTTTAAAAAAATACCAGCTTTTTAACATAACGTTATCTTTAGTTTTTTAAAAAGCTGTCTACTATTTTACCATGATATCGATTTCAGGGATATTCACGGAGCTCATTTAAAAAAATTTTTGTTATTAGAAGATTATCCATGAAATTAAAGGAAAATATGTCTATAATAATGTTAACGAGACATTTAATAATATTACAATTATCCTCTAGAAATATAAAGTAACGGAGCTGATAAATTATGAGGAACTTTCACCATTTTTTAAATAAACTAGCTTGTGCTTTAATTGCCGTTATCGCTATCAGCGGATGTTTTGAACCACTTGACAACAATGTCTTATCCAGTAATCCAAATCAGGTCGTTTATGCGAAAAAAGCCAAAAAAGTCAAAAAGGCTAAGCGAGCAAAAAAGCATGCTAAGAAGTCTGCTAAGAAAACTAAAAAGGTTAATGCTTCTACTGATTGGAGATGGCCAAAGCCAAAAGCCACTGTTTATCTTGACTTAGACGGTAACAAAAACTTGCTTTCTGCTTCCGATGAAGCGATCAAGACTTGGAATGACACCGGAGCCTTTACCTTTGTTAAAACTAAGAACAAGAAAAACGCAGATATCACAGTTGAGCAAGTTTATAGTCCAAACACCAATTATGCTGGCTACACAACTTTTCATTACTATGTAAAAAGCGGCTTATTATTCTCAGCTGATACTAAATTAAACACTTACTACCTTGATAATTTCTCCTCATACAACTATAGTTATGAACGGGTAGTCAATACCGTTGAACATGAATTAGGACATGCAATCGGCCTTAAACATAATAATGGTCAATCTGTCATGTACCCAACTGGTTCAATTTACCCAATTCAAGATATTGACATTCAAAACGTCAAAAAGCTATATGCAAATTAGTAAAAAGAAATTTGAGTAGGTAAATGAAGAGAATATATATTGTTCGTCATGGTCAGACATACATCAACCGGTACAATAAGATGCAAGGTTGGTGTGATACTCCTTTAACTGAAACAGGAATTAAGGGTGCTGATGAAGCAGGTGAAGCACTAGAAGACGTACCTTTTGATATTGCCTTATCTAGCGATTTGAAACGTGCTAGTGACACCTGCGACATCATTATTAATCATAACGTTAATCGCGATGAAATACAGCACATTGCCACCCCATTTTTCCGGGAACACTTCTATGGCTATTTTGAAGGCATGGATACTGACATGGCTTGGCAAATGATCGGTGGACCTCATGGTTATAAAAATCACTATGATTTATTTAAGAATGAGCCCATTGATAAAGTCAAAGACTGGATTAAGGAAGCTGATCCATTTCACGAAGCTGAAAATGCCCAAGAATATTGGGACAGGATCGGAAAAGGATTTAACTTAATTAGTCAGCTTGATGGTGCAGAAAACATCTTACTTGTAACTCACGGATTTACCATTCGCAGCATCGCTGCTAAATTTGGTGACGTTGATATCAGTGAAGGGCCTCGTAATTCTTCAATCACAATTATGAATATGACTGAACATTCTAAAAAAATTGTCTCATATAATAAAATGAAACTCTAAGTTGTCAAAAGCTCTTATTACTTTGAGGTTCATTTACCAGCAGCAATCAATACTTTTTGCTTACAGCCTCATTTGCCAAAAATGGTAAGTGAGGTTGTTTTGTCCTTAAAATTAACCAAAAATTATTTTGGTTAATCATCAAGGCATTTATTTTGGTGCCAAAAAGCTTCTCTTCTAGCTAACCTAATTCCAAATTGGTTTCTAGCCTATTTAAAAAGTAGCTAATATATAGCAGGTAAAAACCCGATATATATGTGTTCTTATTTTAGCATTTTGAGGTTATAATGTATATTATTTGCTTTACAGCTAGAATTGTTGCAATTAATTTTTTAAAAAGATAGAAAGTTAAAAAATGAATAGGACATATCATTTTATAAATAAATTTATTAGTACAATATTGGTTTCAGCAGCTATCGGAAGCTGCTTTACTGTTAACAATCCTGTGATACCGACCCAAAACGCTGCGGCTAAAGCAACCACTTACCGGCGTTGGGATAAAGCTAAGGCAACTGTTTACTTACAACTAGGTAAAAACAAGGATTTAATTGCCGCTTCAAACGACGCAATTAAGGCATGGAACAAAACCAAGGCGTTTAGGTTTGTTAAGACCAAGAAGCCTAATAAGGCTAAGATTGTCATTATGCCTTGGTACAATACCACCACCGACTTTGCTGGATATACTTCATGGCATTACAAGCTTAAGAATAAGCGAATGCATGATGCCACCATCTTGTTAAATCAATTTTACTTGCAAAACCATTCAAAAATCATTTTGACTCATGAAGACATTGTCAAAGTGGTTGAACATGAATTGGGTCACGCTATTGGCCTTAGTCATTATAAAAAAGCGCCATCAGTTATGGATCCTGAGTGCAAATATACCATTCAGCCACTTGATATTAAAAAAATTAAAAAAATCTACCGTAAATAAGCTGGCAGTAAAACATTTATAGCCAACGAAAAATGCTCTTAAGGACTTAGATTGAATATCTAATTTGTCCTTAAAAGCATTTTTTGTTACCTACCAGCTAACTTTACTAAGTAACTCAATTATTCAATTTTAAATGAATTGCTTACCTGTCCATTAGTCAGTTCTTCTGTCGCAATTGGCTTTTCCGGGTTGTGCTTTTGGTCAACCGTTATTTTGCCAGCAACTCCGGTAAAGTCTTTAATCTTGGCTAAATTGGTTGCAATCTTAGCTGAATCATCCGATTTACCTGTTTCAATTGCTTCTTTAATCATATAAACTGCATCATAAGCAAGGGCTGAAAAAGTCGGTGCTTGTTCGTGATAACGCGCCTTATATGCCTTCATAAACTTAGCTGCAACTGGATCCTTGGCAGCTGCCCGAACAGAAAATGGCGTCGTGTAGTAGATCTTAGTTGCATTTTTATTACCAGCAATTTGGGCTAATTTAGGATCGGCCATGCCATCACTACCAACGATTGGAACTTTAATCCCCATTTGCCGCGCTTGCTTGATGATTAAACCAGCTTCTGTGTAATATCCAGGAACATATATTGCATCAACTTTTTTTGATTTAAATGAAGTTAAAATGGCATTGAAGTCTTTGTCACCTGCTGAAAATGTTTGACTATCAACGATTTTGCCTTGATAAGCCTTTTTAAAGGCCTTAGCCAAACCAGTGCCATAATCACTTGAATTATCAGCTAAAATTGCAACTCTCTTTGCCTTTAACTGATTAAAGACAAATTTCGCTGCGCTGCCACCCTGGAAGTTATTTTGATAGCAGGCACGAAAGACGTATGGTTGAACCTTACCATCTTTTTGTAAAGTAAATTTGGGATCCGTGGCTGATGGACTAACGCTAGGAACGGCTGCCTTAGTTATATTAGGTATCTGAGCAGTTCCGGCATTAGTCGTAGCTGGACCAACAATGGCCGCTACCTTATCCTTTGTTGTCAATTGCGCCGCTACTGAAGCCGAAGTGGCAATAGCCGTTTTATTATCACGAATTATTAGTTTAATTTTCTTTTTATGAGCATTAACGTCGATTCCACCCGCTTTGTTTATTTCACTGGCAGCTAGTTGAATACCCTGTTTTTCGGCTTCGCCATAACCGGAGGCTGCGCCTGACAGTTCCATGTTAACTCCAATTTTTACTACCGCATGATCTTGCTTTGTTCCCGCATTACTGCTATTCTTCGCAACACTACATCCTGACATCATTATCACGGCAGCTGAGGCAGTCATTACTCCCAGCATTTTTTTAGTAAACTTATTCATTATTTTCTCCTTTAAACTACTAGTGGCAATAAAAAAGCCTCGTTCATTTAATGAACGAGGCTCATTGTTACTAAGTAGTTAAGCCCCATTCATTAAGACGCAAACAAGGGCTTAACCATCAATAAATTACTAAAAGCAATTCATTTCGTTAAGTCCTTCGCGACAACAACAAGGCTGCTAAATTCTGAGTATAAGTCATTTTAATAGCAATCGAATTATGATCATTAGTTTCCATTGAAATTTCCTCCTCAGAATTTAGTTTGATGTTTAAAATTATAGCGATTGGCTTTAAGAAAGTCAATCAAAAATGGTAATTAAATTAAAATAAAATGATGCATATTAATGCAAAATTATTTTAACTTAGCTAACCACCAAAATATACTTTCTGAACTTCAGGGTTGGCTAGCAATTCATGGCCTGAACCTGTTAACTGAACCTGACCTGTTGCTAAAACATAACCCCGATTGGCAATTGACAACGCTTGTTTGGCATTTTGCTCAATCAAAAGAATCGTGGTTCCTTTTTCATTTAACTCTTTAATAATCGTGAAAATTTGCTGGATAAACAGAGGTGACAGACCCATTGACGGTTCATCAAGCAGCAATAATTTGGGTTTAGCCATCAGTGCACGGCCAATAGCCAACATTTGTTGCTCCCCACCAGATAAAGTTGCCGCATCCTGATTCTTGCGTTTAGCAAGAATTGGAAACCGGTCAAACACTTCTTGATAGCTCTTGGCGGCTTCACTACTATTTTTTTGTAAAAAAGCCCCCATTTGCAGGTTTTCCATTACCGTTAAGCCTGAAAAAATATGCCGTCCTTCCGGAACCTGCGAAATCCCATCTAGCACAATTTGCGGTGCTTTTTGATGCACAATGTCTTTACCCTGGTAGATAATTTGCCCCTCTTTAGGTTTGAGCAGACCAGAAATCGTTTTTACGATAGTTGATTTTCCAGCACCATTAGCGCCGATAAGGGTGACGATTTCACCTTCATTGATTTCAAAGCTGACCCCTTTTACCGCTTGAATGACCCCGTAATTAACGGAAAGATCACTTACTTTTAGCATTGCCATCTAGTCTTCACCTTCTCCTAAGTATGCTTCGATTACCTTCGGATTTGACCTAATTTCTTCTGGAGTACCAGTGGCAAGCATTTGACCTTGATCAAGGACGTAAATCCGTTCCGCTAAATTCATGACTAAGGACATATCATGCTCAATCAACAAGACGGTAATTTGAAATTCTTGTTGAATATGCTTAATCAAATTAGTTAAATCTGCTGTTTCCTCTGGGTTCATCCCTGCGGCCGGCTCATCCAAAAAGAGAATTTGAGGCTCTGTTGCAAGTGCCCGAACAATCTCGAGCCGACGCTGCGTTCCATATGGTAAATTTTTGGCCAAAGTCTGCTTGTTGGCGGTCAAGTCAAAAATGTCTAAAAGTTTTTCAGCCGCAACTCGCATTTCTTTTTCTGTGCGATAAAAACTAGGTAAACGGAAAACCGTCGTTAAAAAGCCCTCTTTGTACTCATTAGTCATGGCCGTTAATACATTATCCATAACCGTCAGATTTTTAAATAACCGAATATTTTGGAAAGTACGCGATAGCCCCAAATCAGCTATTTGAACAGCGCTTTTTCGCGTTAAGTCATAGTTTTGCTGGTCAACGTGCAAATCAATCTTACCGCTTGTTACCTGAACCATACCGGTCAGCAGGTTAAACAAGGTGGTTTTGCCTGCGCCATTGGGACCAATTAAAGCAACTAATTCATGCTTGTCTAAGTGAAGGGAGACGTCATTAACGGCTGTCAGTCCGCCAAATTTACGCACCACATGCTCAACTTGCAATAAATGTTCCATTCTTTAGCCCCTCTCTTTTTTACCAAAACGACGCGTTAAATTCTTCAGGGAGAATTCCCAGTTACCCAGCAGTCCTGATGGTTTGAAAATCATAATCAGAATCAGTGCAATTGCGTATATCACCATCCGCAACGAGCCAAAGTTCTGCAAAACCGTATCAAGTATGCCTAATACGGTAGCTGCCACAAAGGTTCCGGTCATACTGCCAACACCACCTAAAACAACGATTACCAGAATTGAGATAGATTCCATAATGCCATAATTAGAAGGTGAAATCGTCTGGACGTATGAGGCCTGTAAACTACCGGCAATTGCGGCAGTTGCCCCGCCTAAAACGAAGGCAGCTAATTTCCACTTAGTTGTATTAATGCCCATTGCTTCAGCAGCAATTTCATCTTCACGAACAGCCTTAATCGCTCTACCATCACGTGAGCGAATGAAATTCATCAAAACAATGGTCGTCAAGCAGACCAAGATATAAACAGTTGGCCACGAACAAAACTGCGGAATATTAAACATCCCAGCGGAACCGCCCGTAATTTTCAAATTATTAATAATGTTTCTGATAATTTCGGCAGCACCTAAAGTGGCAATTGCCAAATAATCACCTTTTAGTCTGATAAAGGTTGCGGTACCAATGACAGCAGCAATAATAATCGCTAGCGCCATTCCGATCAGTACAGAAGCAATAAAGCCTAATTCACTATTGATATGCTGCGTAATGATTGCGGTCGTATACGCACCAATTGCCATAAAGCCAGCATGACCTAGCGAAAATTGGCCACTGAATCCGATAATTAAGTTTAATCCCGATGCCAAAATAATGTTAATTCCAATCGTAACTAACATATTTTCGATGAAGTCGTCAATGACACCTACCATAATCAGCGTATTGATTAGATAAAAGCCGGCAACCATGATTGCAAGCCACGACAAAATATATTTCCAATTTGCTTTCATTTTGCCACCTAAACCTTTTCCTTAGTATTTTTGCCAAAAATACCTGCTGGTAAAAAGAGCAAAATAACAATTAACACAAAGTAAACTACGGCATCCTTGTACGCAGAAAGACCAATTGATTGGAAAAATGTTTCCAATATCCCAATTAGGAAACCACCAAGAGATGCTCCAGGTACTGAGCCAATTCCACCTAAAACAGCTGCTACGAATGCTTTAATTCCTGGCGTCATCCCCATTAATGGGTCAATTTGGTTATAGTACATCCCAATCAGGACACCGGCTGCACCTGCAAGCGCTGAGCCCAAGGCAAAAGTAAATGAAATAGTGTGGTTAACATTAACGCCAACTAATTCCGCTGCATCGGGGTCAACCGAAACGGCACGCATTGCGCGCCCCATCTTGGTTTTTTTAATGATAACTTGTAATAAAAGCATTAAAACTAAAGCCGTTGCCAAGATTAAGACCTGGACATTGGAAATGATCACGCCGCCGATATTGTAATTAACTTGTTCCATGACCTGGGGAAAGCTGCGAGCATTTGAACCAACCAGGTAGGACATGCCGTTTTCGAGTAAAAATGACACACCAATTGCGGTAATCAAAACAGCTATCCGCGGTGATTTACGTAGTGGCCGATATGCGAAATATTCAATCACAACACCTGCAATCGCACCAACAATCATTGCTGAAAGCAAGGCAGTAATAAAGTTAAAATGCCACAGGCTAATTGCATAGTATGCAAAAAATGCACCGAGCATGTAAATATCGCCATGAGCAAAGTTGATCAATTTAATAATGCCGTAAACCATGCTGTAGCCTAAAGCCAGTAAGGCGTAAATTGAACCTAGCGACAAAGCATTAATGATTTGCTGTAAAACTATTTGCAAATTTAATCGCTCCTTTAATTTAGTAAATCTGCTGACAAAAAGTTACCCTACTCAATCTTGAATGAATTATTAATTTTGCCATTGGTAATTTCTTCAATAACAATTGGCTCGTCTGGGTTATGGTATTTGTCGATTGTCATTTTGCCCGTAACTCCCTTAAAGTCCTTGAGCTTAGCTAACCCAGCTGCAATCTTAGTAGAATCATCAGATTTCTCGTCTTCGATTGCTTGTTTAACCATGTAAACCGAGTCATATGCTAGAGCTGAGAATGCAGGCGCATCTGCATGATAGCGGTCTTTAAAAGCTTTTAAAAATTTGGAAGCAACCGGATCTTGAGCAGCAACGCGAGTTGAAAATGGTGTGGTGTAGAAAATCTTAGTGGCATTTTTGGCACCAGCAATCTGAACCAGTTTTGAGTCACACATCCCGTCACCACCAACGATTGGAACCTTAATGCCCATTTGACGAGCTTGCTTGATGATTAAGCCAATTTCCGTATAGTAGCCAGGAACATAAATTACGTCAGCGTTTTTAGCTTTAAACGAAGTCAAAACTGCATTGAAGTCCTTATCTCCGGCCGAGTAAGTCTGATTATCAACAATCTTGCCTTTAAAGGTCTTCTTAAACGCCTTAGCCAAGCCCGTACCGTAATCACTAGAATTGTCAGCATAAATTGCTACGCGCTTTGCCTTCAGCTTGTCCATGACAAATTTGGCTGCACTCTCACCTTGAATATTGTTTTGGAAACATGCCCGGAATACGTATTGCTGTACCTTACCGTCTTTTTGCAAGGTGAATTTTGGATCAGTTGCAGACGGGCTGACAAATGGTACAGCAGCCTTGGTAACGTTTGGAATTTGTGCTGTTCCCGCATTAGTCGTAGCAGGTCCCACTACTGCGGCAACTTTATCCTTAGTCGTCAATTGCGCTGCTACAGAAGCTGATGTAGCGATTGACGATTTATTATCACGCATGATTAACTTGATCTTTTTCTTATGACCGTTGACGTTAATTCCACCTGCTTTATTAATTTCACTGACGGCTAACTGGATTCCTTGCTTTTCGGCGTTACCGTAACCTGCAACGGTGCCGGAAAGCTCCATATTGACCCCAATTTTAACTGTATCCTTATCTTGCTTGGTGCCGGCACCGCTACCACCATTTTTGGCAACTGAACATCCCGCTAGCATCAATACTGCTGTGCCTGCTGTCAGGACACCCAATACCTTTTTAGTAAACCTTTTCATCATCTTCTCCTTTATCCCATGCCTACAAAAAGCCTCATTCAAGTTAATGAATGAGGCATCAGGCTAATTGTTAGTTAAGCCTCATTCATCAAGACGTAAACAAGGGCTTAACTTGGGTGAATTACCATTAGTAATTCTCGTTTGCTAAGTCCTTCTCGACAACAAGGCAATAATAATTTCTTGAGCAGCAGCTATTTTAATGTGCAATTGCGCGTTAATTTGTTCGTTGTTCATTAAAATAGCCTCCTCAAAATTTAATTTAATACTTAGAATTATAGGCACAGTAAATTAAGATGTCAATAAAAAATATTAAAATTATTTTATAAATATTTAAATAGTTTTTATTAATTCGCTTACTATTTATTGCAAGGCGCTTTTCTTGCAACCAAATTTTACCGTAAAAAAAAGCTGTGAACTGATAATTCACAGCTAAATACGAGCTACTACTTAAACTTTAAGACGATTTTTTCATATAACTTAACCGTCAATAAATAATAAAAGAGGTAAAGAATGATAAAAATGGTAAACGGTAATATTAGACCACTGTAAGGATTTTCTAGCAGTGTCCTAAATAGCTTAAGCCCAAAGAGAACATCAATTATGCCTAAAATGCCGGGCAGTGCGAACAACGCACCAATTTCCATCATGATTGAGCGCCGGAGCAATTTAATTCTCACTCCCATTTTGGCCAGCATTTGGTAGCGCAAGCGATCATTGTAAGCACCACTGAGTACCTTAAACATTAAGGTTGAAGCAAGCATGGTTAAGAAGGCTAGCCCGAGAAAGAAACCCATGAATTCAAAGCCGCTGACATAGCCGACTACCATTTGATAGGCATTAGCTTTACTAGTATTGGTTACATTAGCTGCAGCTACGTTTTCTTTTACCTCCATGTGCTCTATTTTTAAAATGCGCGGGTAGTCGTGAACGAAGTCTTTCGTCCTAATCAAGGTAATTGCTTTCGGCTTCTGCTTCAATTGCCGGTACTTTTCTTTTGTTACCAGTTGCACTACCTTACCGGTATTGGGAAAGAAATTGCTAAGAATTGGCGCAAGACTATCCTTAGATACGGTTACAACGCGCATTTTTATCATGCCGGTTGAAGTACTTGAGTCAACTAATTCCTTATTTTTAAGTGGTTTATTGGTCAGTTCGGCACTTTGAAAATAGGCTTTTTGGCGATCCTCTTTATAATGGTATGTCTGCTGGCTTTTTAATGTCAGCTTTGCCAATTCCTTTTTAACAGGCTTAGAATCGCTACAAATACTTGCATCATAGTAATATCCTTGGGCAACTGTCTCTTTAAGAGAATTAAAATTAAGGCCAACCGTGATTGCACCTAATGCCAAGGCAAAAAGAAGTGAAATCATGGTTAAAATGCGAGTATAGCTATGCAAGCGAAACTTCAGCTGCCCCAAGGTAAACATGCGAATACCACGGTAGGAAATTTTTTTATTCTTTAAAAGCAAGTTAATAATTGACGTGAAGACCGCATTGAAAACAAAGTATGAACCAACAACAATTGTTATCAGAGCTGTGGGAATAATCTTGAAGATATTATTGGGGTTCAGGGTCATCACATAATAACCGCAAGCAAGCAGGCCAATGCCGGCTATTCCCTCAACTAGCAATAATAGTGGATGCCGCTTCAACTTAACGGGTGTTTGATCTTCGTGCAGCAGGCTGATTACTTGGGTTTTTGTTAACTTGCGCGCATTAAAAAGCGCACCGAAGAAAAAGATAATAATAAAGAAAAGAATCGTGCCTAAAATAGCCCGAGGTAAAATTACCTGAAAGTGGTTAATTGCTAGACCCAACTTGCTGACTAGCAGCCGAGAAACAAGTGCGGTTAAGCCTAAGCCTAAAATAATCCCCACAATTACCGCGATTAGCCCGGTCAGTAAAGTTTCGCAGAAAATTAGAAGACCAATCCGCATGCTTTTTGCCCCGAGCATCATATACATCCCATAATCGTGTTTACGCATGCTTAACAAGAAGGTATTGGCATAGAGCAAGTAAAAGAATGTAATAATCATCAACAACACGATGCCAAAAGTAAAAATATAGTTGACGTAATTCAAGTGGTTAACCTGAAGATCCTTGGCAAGAAAAGCGGGGTTAATAGCAATCGTCAAGAACATGTAAAAGATCATGCTGGCAACAATTAAGCCGGAAAAAAGCACGACATAATCTTTCATTCTGTTTTTGATTCCGGTTAACGATAATTTCCAAATCATAATTTTTCTCCTAGCGCAAAAGTATTAAAAAATCTAAGCGAGAGATTAGTTTTTTCATTTGCTTATTTTTCCTGTGGTAAGACGACTTTCTGGTACAGCTTGACCGTGATTGCATAGTAGATAAAGTACAGAACAATAAAAATTGTAAATGGAATCCATAAGTGATGGTACGGATTAGGCAAAAGAATCCTAAATAGTTTCAATCCAAATAAAACATCTAATATTCCTAATACCGCAGGCAGCAAGAATAATGTACCCAGTTCACTTTTAACTGCTGAACTTAAAACTCTTCTTCGTGCACCAATTTGATAAAGCATCTGGTAACGAATACGGTCCCTAGCTGCACCGCTTAGCACCTTAAACATCAAGGTAGAAGCCAGCATGGTCAGGAAAGCGAGTCCCAAGAAAAAGCCCATAAATTCAAACCCGCCACTGAAATTGCTAATTAATTGATAGAAAACCGGTTTGCTCTCATTAAATTGGTTAAGGTAATGCGGATTTTCTTTTAATTGTAATTGCTGAATCTTTAATAAAGTTGGGTAATCCTGTTCGAAATTTTTAACTAACATTAATGACAAGAAATGAGGCTTACCGGGTAAGTTCTGCCAGTCAGAATGGGACACCAGTTTAATTTTCTTAGTCGTCCCTAGTAGTGAACTAAAGGCATTGTTTGCATGTGTATCACTTTTAGCAAGGTCACTAAGTGCTAAATTGACAGTTTTATATGTTGGTTCATGACCTGCTAAATAGGCCTCTTTGTCTTTAACCGGCTGCTTTTTTAACTCATCCCGCATTAAAAATAAATTCTTGTGATTTTCTTTATAATGATAGGTTTGCTCAGTAGAAATATGTAATTTGGCAACTTCGGTTTTAACGGCGGGCGATGCGCTGACAACAATATTGTCGTAATAGATGCTTTCTTTGCCCAAATCTTTAAGAGTAGTGAAGTTAAGTCCCACAGTGATTGCACCCAATGCCAAAGCAAACAGCAGTGAAATAATAGTTAAGATTTTAGTTAAGTCATGCAGGCGAAACTTCAGTTGGCCCAAGATGAAAACGCGCAATCTGCGATAAGAAAGAGATCTTTTTCTAATTAAGAAATTAATGACGCCAACACACGCGGCATCAAAAATAAAATACGTTCCTGCAACAATTGTTATGAGTGCACCTGGAATAATTAGTAAAAACATGTTTAAAGGCAGACCCAAGATATGGTAACCAGCCGCTAATAATAGCAGACCCAAAACAGCTTCAACTGCAAGCTTAATCGGATGATTACCTAGTTTAGCAGGTTTTTGATCCTCCTTGAGTAAGCTAATAATTGGCGTGTGCGTTAATTTTCGCACATTATGAATAGCGCCCCAAAAGAACATGAAAATGAAGAAAATGAGTGTCCAGCCAATTGCTGGCGGATAAATCACAGCAAAGTGAGTAATCTGTAAATTTAATTTTGTAATGAGTAATTGTGACACAATAGCAGTTAAGCCAAAGCCCAAGACAATACCTGCAATTGTAGCCAATATCCCAGTAATTAAGGTTTCGATAAAAATCAATAGCCCGATGCGGCTGCTTTTAGCTCCTAGCGACATAAACATACCGTAATCATGCTTGCGCATACTGAGCAAAAGCGAATTGGCATTAATTAAGTAAACAAAAGTAATCAGGACTAATAAAACGATCCCAAAGGCAAAGGTGAAATTTAGATAATCCGTTGAGGCATTGACATCATGACTAATAAAAGAAGGATTAATAGCAATCGTTAAGAACATGTAAAAGATCATGCTAGCAACTATTAAGCCTGAAAAAAGAACGAGATAGTCTTTAAGTCGGCTTTTGATGCCCGTTAAAGAAAGTTTCCAAATCATGATTTTCACCCTATTCTTCAGTACCTAAGTGTTCAAGCAATTGGTGATAAAACTTTTGTCTCGGTAAATCTTGCTTGAGTAGTTGCTCACCTATTTTTCCGTCTTTAATAAACAAAATACGGCTAGCAAAACTGGCGGCAAGTGGATCATGCGTAACCATTAGGGTTGTAATACCATCGTTTGTATTTAAGTCGCTCATTGTATCTAACAGTTCACGCGCACTCTTTGAATCAAGAGCTCCAGTGGGTTCATCAGCTAATAAAATTGCTGGTTCATGTACTAAAGCCCTAGCTGCGGCAACTCTCTGCTTCTGCCCGCCAGAAACTTCAGCCGGATATTTATTAATAATCTGACTAATACTTAACCTAGCAGCAATACGGTCAACTAACGGATCAATTCGACTAGACTTTACCCCTTGAAGTGTCAACGGTAAGGCAATATTTTCGCGGTTAGTCAAATTTTCCAGTAAATTAAAATCTTGAAAAATAAAACCGATTTGCTTACTCCTGAAGTCTGCTAGCTGGTTGGCATTAAGTGTGCTGTTGTCTTGGTGATTAATAAAAACGTGGCCCGTTGTCGGTTTATCAAGTGTAGAAAGAATATTAAGCAAAGTGGTTTTACCTGAACCAGAAGCACCCATGATGGCAACGAATTCACCTGAATTAACGGCGAAATTAATCCCCTTAAGTGCCTGATATTGCTTTTCTCCTCGTTTACCGTAGGTTTTAGTAACTTGATCTACTCGTAAAATTTCAGTCATAATTCAACCTCACTGTCATTTCTCTGTATTATTTAACTAATACACTATTCCATTATTTTGAACTTGTCAAACAAAAAAAGCCATTTGCAAAGCAAATGACTTTTAAATTTAATTATTTATCTAAAAACGGACTATCTAGCTCTACTCATCACGGTTTTTAACGGGGTAACAATAATTGGCGTAACGATAGCAGTAAAGATTGCTTCAATCAGTCCATTCATGCCAAGCGCAATAATCAGTGCTTGGATCAAAGGTGTTCCCGTGGCAAAATTGCCCATATACCCCATTAGCCTGGAGGAATTTCCCATAAAAATGAGACTAGTCAAAAGAATGACTAAAACCGTATTTGTTAATGACGTAACTGCACCAGCAACGATATAGCTGCCTTCTTTAACGCCTCTACTCTTATTTTGACTGGCCTTACCAATTAGCCCTGGGAAAAGTCCCGCACAAATACTTGGGATAAATGAAATAAAAATATTCTGGAATAGGATTAAGCTGACCATATCACCAGGCTGGGTATATGCTAGGATCACCCGTAGCAGTCCCCAGAAAATGCCAAAACAAGTTCCGGCAACCGGTCCCATTAACAGTGAATAAACAGCAACTGTCAACGGCGCTGTAGTAATTGCAGGCAAGCCAGGCAAAATACGGATATAACCAATATTAGGGACGAAAGTCTGCAGTAAAAAAATTGCAATAAATAAGGCAGTAATTGCCAAGTTTCTAGTTTGTTCTCTACGCATCTGATTTCTCCTTAAATAACACGTTGTCATTATATTGCTAAACCAAATAAGCCGCAAATAATCGTGCTTAAGATTATTAAAAATTATAATAATGGCATAAAGAAAAACTATCAATGCTATCTGCAGCAAGTTTAATTATTTATTATTGGTGATGGCAAAAAACTGCCGTAATTTTTGGGCCTCGTCCTGTAATTTCTCTTCGTTATCTACTTGGGATAGTTTGTAGCCAACAAAATATGGTGGCGCAGCAAAACGCGCAATCAGCTTAGCACAAATCACATTATTTTTTCGCGGATAAAAAAAGAGGTTATACGAATCACACCGGCCATTCGAAAGAACCGTCAGCATATATTTTGCTCCGCATTGAATCCAATCTGCCCACAAGTCTATACCGGCGCTATTAAGCAAATTGATATTAATTTCAATATAGCCTTGAACCGGAAAACGGGCAATATTGACTTCTACGTTTTCCTGGTTAAACAAAGTAACCCCATTAAAATTCTTTTCTGACAAATAATGGTAGCCGTCTTGCTTTTTCAGGCCAACAATCTGCATATGAGGATGAATGAGTGATCCACCCGATTGCGGGCCAAAATTTTTATACCACAAGGTTGACCGAAATTCTTCTTGCTTTCGCATTTTATTAAAGCATGCTAAAGAAAAACGCATTAACGCCCGGTTTTGTTTAGTAGAATAAGTGGTAATATCGCCTTGATGATCGCTCGACTCAATTAGAACGGTTTGAACCGTATCACGCAACGTAGGATATTTGTTGCGCAACCAAATCATATCGCCGTTACGGTCATAGATGTTACTCAATTCATCTGGTGCGCAAAAGGGACAGCCTGACTTATTCTTGGTTTTCCGGTATGAATTGGGCTTTTCTTTGGCAATATTAACATCAAAAATTAACGGATCATTTTCCATGCGAACCTCCTAAACAAGTTTTTTAACTATTGTATTTTACTAGAGCCACAATAGATGATAAACTGGAACCGCAATTATTTTTAAAAAATTATTTACAGTGGGTAAAAATTATGGAATCGAGAAAAAACTTAAAAAAATACAATAATCGCAACAATCTTTACCTAATCATTATTGGAATTGTTTTAATTTTAGCGGTTGTTTTCGGCGTAGTTTTATATAACCACCATGTCGAGTCACAAAGACAGGCAAGAGAATTTGCCACCAACCATTTTAACCCTAATGTAAGTATTTATGGTGTTAAAGTGGGTAATTTAACTGTTGCCAAGGCAACGGCCAAAATTAACCGCCAGGCCAACAATATTGTGACCCTTGAAAAAGGTAAAGTCGCAATCGAGCGTGATCCCAGCATTAACACAATTGATCGGCAAACTGTGCGTGATTATTTTGCTAAACAACACACAACCATGCCCAACAAGAAAAATTACGAGTACTACTATACTGATTTAGAAAGTGCCAACAGCAAATTAACGTCAGTTAGTCGTGCCAGCGTTACCTACAAAGTTGCCGGTAAGTCCTATAAATTAAAGGCAAATGAGCTCCTTAACAAGGTCATTTTTAAACAAGGTACATTCTCGTTTATTAATTCGGAGAATCTAACAGCGAAATTAAATAAGATCGACCAAGAAGTTTCGACAATTCATAAAAGCTACCAGTTTAAAGTACCGGTTAAAAATAAGCTTAATAGTAAAGCAATTACCGTCAAAAATGAGAGCTACGGCTGGGGCGTTAACGTCAAAAAAGCGCAAAAAGCAGTTGAAGAGGCCTTTTTAAAAGGTACAACCAGCTTAAATGGTGAAGATTACATCTATGGTTTAGGCTACAGTACTTATGGTCTAGGCTATAACAAGTCCAATCATGGAATCGGAAATGATTATGTTGTTGTTTCTCTCAAGAAACAAGAATTATGGATTGTCAGAAAAGGCAAATTAGCCGTTCACTTAAACGATGTTGTTACTGGAACTGAAAATGGCGGCAAAGGAAACCGTACCCCTACTGGCGTATGGTATATTCAGTATAAAGAGTCGCCTGCTGTTTTACGTGGCCGCAACAATGACGGTTCAAAGTATGCCTCTCCGGTAAAATACTGGATGCCATTTACTCTTAGCGGTTGCGGATTGCATGATGCCAGTTGGCGCGGCGATTGGAGTAAAAAGGCGTACTTGCGGGGCGGTTCTCACGGTTGCGTCAATATTAAGCCAGGTGAAATCAAGCATGTTTGGCATAATGTTGTTAAGCATGAAGCAGTCATCGTCTATGACTAACTCGTGAATACTCTAAGTTAATAATAATTAAAAAGGCATGTTGCAATTTACAGCAGCATGCCCTTTTAATTTACTAGCGCATTTGTTAATAAGGGAAAAGCTGGTACGATAAAAGTGCCTATTCTGCTACGTCAATTACTATTACCATTAATAAATTACAATTAATTACTTAAAGTGTTATTTTGCACCAATGAAAAAACACCAAGCTAAATGTTTAGCTTGGTGTTTTAAGTCTATCAATATTAACCTAATGATACGAACTTGATAAGTGTTAGATTACTACTTATCCTGCGACAAAATTGCCTTGATTGCTTCATTAACTTGAGCTTTTTCATTTGCAACTAAAGCAGCTTTTGTTGCAATTACGCGTGTATCCATCTTAATTTCACGACCAAGTCCTGGTTGATCGATTTTTGGCTCAAAGAATTCCTTGAATTCCGTTAATCTTTGTGCGGTATCGAAAACTTTCGCAGTTACAGTGATATAACTTGTGAATTCCATATCGCCACCGATTGTCTTTTCAAGCCATGACCAGTCTTGACGTAACCAATCCCATGCTAATTGTTGACCATTCTGGTTAAGTAAAATGGAGCGGTACCAAGCACGAAGATCTTGGGGTTTGATAATATCAGCATTTTCCAAATTATCCACAATCTTCTCTAATTCATTCTTGTCCTTAGTCATAGTAATAGCTGCTAACAAGTCTTGCTTAAAGTATGGATCTACTGCTTCTTGGTACTGCTTAATTAAGTCGGCAACAAGACCAGGTTGATGATAATTTCTAACTTCATTTACTAAAACATGAGGCCGTACTGATGCCTCAATGGCTGCTAAATTGTCCTTATTTTCTGTAAAAATTTGGTGACCTGCTGCATAAATAGAAGAATTTTCTGCATATAGCGCAGCCATTAAGACGATTGGTCGAATCAGTTTATCATCTGAAGTATCAGTCTCTTTGGCTTGCCAGCCTAAGCGGGTTACATTTTCGGCAGATAATTTATTGCAAAATGCCTTCAACGCTTTTTCGTCAGCCGATCCGGGAGTGACAAATTTCCGCAATTGATCAACAATATTGAATAAAATATTAATAACAATATTAGATCTAGATGCAGCAAACTTCGGCAATAGCGGAATGATTTGCGCATAAGAAATTTGGTTACCCGCGGCAAGCAAGGACAAGTCTTGCAAGAGTTGTAATTGGTCAACTGGCTGTAATTGATCAACTTCGGTCATAATATCATTCATCAATGTTTCGTCATAGTTAACAATAAAGTGCGAACTATTACCAACATTAATGCGTAATGCATGACCAGCTTTTGCACGCAGGTCTTGATAATCACCAAGATCAAGTTCACGCTCTGACATAATTTGTGGCGCAGCGAAATTGGCGTTAAGTGGAATTGCCCATTTACGGTTAGCATCTTTGCCTTCACCAATAAAGAATTGCTTTTGGCTTAAAACCAAATGATTTTCTGCATTAACTTTAGCCGTGACAACCGGATAACCAGGTTGATCGAGCCAAGTGTGCATAATTTTACCAATATCTAAGTCAGTTGCAGTAGACAATGCATTCCACAGATCGTCACCGGTTGCATTGCCAAACTGATGTTGGTCAAAGTAATACTTCAGCCCTTTGCGCAATGCCTCGTCGCCCAATAAAGCGCGAACCATTACTAACATTCTTGAGCCTTTAGCGTAAACTATCGCACTATCAAAAATCGAATCAATATCGGCAGGATGTTCAACTTCAACGTGAACTGGTTGAACGCCATCAGTGGCATCACGATTTAAAGCAGCAGGAACTTCTGATATTTGGTAAACGTTATCCCAAACATGCCATTCAGGCTCTAAAGCGTCAATTGAGACATATTCCATCATGTTGGCAAAACTTTCGTTTAACCATAAATCGTCCCACCACTTCATCGTTACCAAATCACCAAACCATTGGTGAGCAAGTTCATGGGCAATAACTGTTGCCACATAAGCTTTTTGCTCAGGAGTAGCATTGTCTGGATCCAATAAAATTGCGGCTTCACGGTAAGTAACCAAGCCCCAGTTTTCCATTGCCCCGGCAGAAAAGTCAGGTAGCGCTAATTGCCAAGAATGTGGTAATGGGTACTTAGTTTGATAGAATTCCTCATAAAATTCAATTGCCCGCTTGGCGATATCAAGCGCAAAGTTTAGTTCCTTAGCTTGATGCGCTTTAGTCGCAAACACGCCTACTTTGACGCCGTCTTTGGTTTCTGTCATCTTAGATTGTAATTCACCGAACGCAAACGCAATCAAGTAACTGGACATTCTAACTGTTTTTTCAAAATAGTGAACGCCATTTTCAACCTTGATTTCCGGCATATTAGCAATTGTCGTTTCGCCTTCGTGCTCGTCATATTTAAGGGCTAACGAAAAAGTGGCCTTTGCTTCAGGTTCATCAACGCATGGGAAAGCCTGACGAGCTGAGGTAGTTTCAAATTGTGTTCCAATAATCTGTTTTTTAACGCCATTCACTTTGTAATATGAAGGATAAATTCCCATCATAGTATCAGTTAGTGGTGCGGAATAAGTAATCTCAACTGTAACTTTGCCAGTTTTGCCTACCGCAATTTTTATTGCTTCGTCCTCATCATCAACGGTGAAAGGAACCTCAGTACCATCACACATGACTTTTGTAATAGTCATATATTTTTGGTTAATTAAAATTGTATCTTCGATTGCCTCACCGGTAATTGTTGAAGTACCGGTAATTGTTTTCTGTTCACGGTTAACATCAATAAACAAGTCATAATGATCAGGATGAAAAGTTTCATAAAAATGTTTTGCAGTCATAATCTACCTCCTAGAATAGTTTCCTCTAAATTCTACCAAAACTATGCAGAAATAACATTAAAACTTGATTGTAAGAGTCGCGTGTTAATTCTGTAACAACAATGAAATATTGCATGTGTATGATTATCCATAGTAAATAAATGATCTTTTTTATAGGGAATGAAGAAATTGAAGAAAAATAAAAGTCTGTTAACTAAGTTAATTGCAGCTTTAGCACTATCTTTTGGTTTTACTGTTGTTGCGCAAACAACTAACACCAGTTCAAATGTTCAAACTGTTCAAGCTGCTAGAAAATTATCTAAGCGTGAACGTGCTGCCAAGAACTGGATTGCAATGAGAGAATCCGGTGGTAACTACTATGCTAGAAATGGTGTGTGTTACGGTAAGTACCAATTAAACATTAATTACCTTCATGGTAATTATTCCCCTAAGAACCAGGAACGAGTTGCCGATAATTACGTATACGGCCGCTACGGTTCATGGGTTAATGCCAAGAGCTTTTGGTTAAGTCATCATTGGTATTAAAAAGAGTAATAGATTTCAGTTTTCCTAATAATAAAAACAGTTTAGTAATTGACTAAGCTGTTTTTTATTTTGTCCTATTTTTGATTGTCATTAATCAAAACCAAATA
Organism: Lactobacillus sp. B4026; assembly: GCF_026535825.1. Classification (NCBI taxonomy): domain Bacteria; kingdom Bacillati; phylum Bacillota; class Bacilli; order Lactobacillales; family Lactobacillaceae; genus Lactobacillus; species Lactobacillus sp. B4026. The sequence goes on along the minus strand of NZ_JAFNPD010000003.1, from coordinate 106,653 downwards.
AAAAAACTGCGCTTTTGTGTCTTACCAAAAGTGCAGTTTTTTCTTAATTAAGCATGGTGTCTTAACAAATGAGCCTTCGCAGGTTCACTTCTCAGCCAACTGGCAAAGAAGGCAAATCCAAAAATGATTACGGCAATTATTGCTGTAAAGATGAATAAACCATTCCCACTATTAAGGGCAATTGTTTGCTCATCATCTAAAAGGCGACTTGACTCATTAACTTGATTACACAATCCAAAGAATAACATGATTAGACTGCTTAAAGTTAGTACGCCGTTAATTGCTGTTAAAATTTTTATTTTCGTTAACTTCAAAAAATCATGTCCTTTCTTTTGATTCAAATATGTGCAATTATATACCTTTTAGAAATAAATGCAATACTTTTGTTTAAAAAAATTCGCACTTTTTAATTTTTATATTAATATTCTTTCTAGTAAGTCTAAATGCTGGCAAATAGCCCACAAAAAGCAGCTACACTGCCTATTTATGACCATTCGCTGGCCAACCACTCTTGAGCTAACTTAAACCAGTGGGCCGCATGCGGATTTTCCTGCCACTCGCGCCCTTTTATTACCATATCCTTACGGGCTAATGAAAAGCCGTGACCACCACGATTGAAAATATGAACCTCACATGGCACATTTTTAGCATGTAAAGCAGCAATATATTCCATGGTATTTGTCACTAATACAACGGGATCATCCCACGCATGAAAAATAAAAGTTGCAGGCGTTTTGGCAGTTACACCCAATGAGCTATTTTTAACAAACTCATCTGGCGGTACTTTGCCCTCCTCTTCAGCGGGGACATCAAAGCCAATTTTAGCTAAGTTAATTAACGGGTACCCTAAAATAGTCTTAGATGGTAAGACGGCACTGCTGGTAAAAGAAAATTCTTTTTGGTATTTAGGAGAGTTAGCCATGCTATTGGCAAAGCTGGCCACGTGACCGCCAGCTGAAAAACCAACAGTAACAATTTTTGCAGGATCAATATTGTATTCACGCGCGTGATCACGAAAGTACTTAACCGTAGTCAATACATCTAGCCCCGCATCCGGATAGATATCACCTTCATCTTGAACCAAGTTATATTCCATTACAACGCTGTTGAAGCCGCAGTTATTAAAGGCAAGTGCTACCGGCTCGCCTTCTCGTAAAGACAAGTGGTCAAAACTGCCACCTGGAATAATAATAGCAAGCGGATGCTTAGGAGTCACTAAGTCACCAATTGAATCCAGAGTATAAGTATGAACTTTAAACTCCCGCTTGTTAAAGTTAGTTAACGTTAAATCATTTACTTTCATTTTTTCACCTCACGTTTAGCCATCTTTTTTGCTAAAAAAGCAGTCGATAATGGCACAGTTAGTAATACACCAATCAATGAATACATAATAATAAGCGTTTCATTGACAAATAATTTTTCATTTAAAATTTCACCTAATGTGTAATTGAGCCTAATATACCACAAAAATAGGGAAAGAAAGCTACCAAACATGCCAAATAAAATGGTATTCATCGCTGTTCCTAAAACATCGTTGCCGATTTTTGCCCCACTATTCAGTAGTTCTTCATGGGTAATCTCGGGATTGTGCTTTTTAATTTCTAATAATCCAGAACTCATTGCAACCGCCGCTTCCGCAACCGCTCCAAGCGTTGAAAAAATCGCAACAGCTACGGCAATTAGCGGATAACTTAGCCCCGGCATTTGTGATAAACCAACGAGAATCTCTCCTGCTTCTGGGCCTAGACCAGCAGCTTGTGCCAGCCATTCGAATCCTAAAATCAAACAACTGACAACTAAACACACAATTAGAGCAGAATAAAATGAGTTTTTCGCTACTTGATAGTCATGCGTTCCCAAAAAGATTATTGTCACTAATTTGAGTGGAATAAAAATCAAAATTAACACGGGAATGCTAATACCCCATGAAATCAGAATTGCCAGCAAAATTAACAATAAGGTGTTAATTAGCACACTGAAAAAACTACGAATGCCGGTTTCACCGCCAATGACCGTCATTAATATTGCCAAAACGATTATCAGTGCCATTAATGTGTTCACTTTTTATTCCACTCCTTCCATTTTTGACCTTCTAAGAAGAATAAACTACAGCCAGTCGCGAAAACGACCGTCAAAACAATTCCAATTGCGGAGATAACGCTTTGCGTTACTCCTAAAGATAAGGTGAAGCCAAAGGTGGAACTTAAAGTGTTGTTGTCACGTAAATAAATAATTGTTAGCGGCAACGCTTCAGACATGAAAATCAGCACTAACACATTAATCAGTGGTCCCATAATCTCTTGGCCCATTGTTCGGCCACTTTCAATCAGCTGTTTGGCAGTCAAATCTTTTTTAGTCTGAATTAACTCATATAAGCTTGAGATAATATCCGTTGCTTCATCCATCACTGCTCCTAAAATGCCGAGCAAGGTCTGTGCTAAAAAAATGCCGCGGGGATCTTGGGTAGCGTAATCGCCAGTTTCATATTTGATTTCGGACTCTCCCGTAAGGCGCATAATTAAGTAGCACAAAGCAAACGAAACAAAGACTCCTAACAGCGTCGCGGCCCAGGTCGCCAGCATTTTTTTATTAAGTCCTTGAACAAGCAATAAGCTGAAAAAGGAAAAGACGATGTCAGCAAAGCCAAAGAGCAGCACAATATACGAGCCGTTCAGTTTAATATCGGTCATAATTACGAGGTAAAACAGGAGCCAGCTCAAAGCCATGGACGCAATCAGTCCCAGCGTGTTTTTACCAGAAACGGCTACCATTAGTGTCGCCATGACTGTCAGTGCTAAAACCAACACCCAATCGCGTTTAGGCGTTTGAATAGCCGGATCATTATGTTTAATATTGACAAAAATCCGCTGACCAGCCCGGTATTTTTGCGTAATCAATTGCGATGGGTAATAATAATTGACCGTTCGGTAAGTTTGGTTCTTATGCTTGCCAGATAAAACTTTGAGGTGAAGCACCTGTTTTCTGGTTTCGTCCTTGTTGTTATACACATCCGTACTTTTTTCAACTAAAGTGTCCTTAATCGTGCGGTCCGTAATTACTGCTACATCATGCTTAGTGTAGATGTCAGTGGCAAAATAAGTACACGCCGTCAAGGCCAGTCCAATAATGGCTACAACTAGCGCCAACATATAGCGCTGCTTAGTTTTTTTCAATGTAATCATCCTTAATCTATACTTGTCTACTGTACCTCAAAAGCGGATATCATAATTAAAAGTTTAACTTAAGTTTGCTAAATTTGGCATTAATAAAAACGGCTTTTTTTTAAAAGTCGTTTTTACTTAATCTACATATCAATAAATTTTTGCCACCAGTGCTTTTTTTCCGGTTCTACTTGCATATCTGACAATGTCCGGTGCGCATTAACCGTACTTTTTTGGGCGTTTTCTTGTGCTTTTGACAAAATTTCATCATGCACTTCTTTGCTCGATTTTTGTTCATCATTAGCAACCTGCGCCCGCTTTTCAGCAGGCGTCAGTGGTTTAGTTTCTTCAGCAAAAATTGGTGCAGTTGCCAGATCATCGGTTACAATTCCTGAAATATCAGGTAAGCTAGCAAAATCGGCTTCTTTGGCAGATGAATTTTCTAACTCCTTCTGTCTTGTTAGTAGATCTTTATTCTGCTTTTCAATTCGATTTAACTGCTTTTGTAATTTCGCAAGCGCTGAATTTTGTTGTCCGATAGTCTGTTGCAAGGCATTAAGAAGTTTCATTACCTGCGGTGTGCTCATCACTTCATTGTTAGGTTCGTCCACGGCATTTGATTCTTTTGCGCTTTTATCACTCACAGCAAAAATCTGCTGTGCCGCTTCTTGCAAAGTAAGGCCATTTTCCTGTGCTAACTTATGAAAATCCTTTAAGTCTTGAACATCCTTTTTACTATATAACCGGGCATTTTGTTTGGTTCTAGCGTAATAATCAGGCTTACCGGCAACTTTTTCAACTATTAAGGAATATTTGCGCAAAGTGGCAACACTAATCTGCAATTCCTTAGCTGTTGCTGCAGGGGCGGTCAATTCTTCAAAATCATGCTTATCTTTAGTCATAAAATATTACTCCCAGCACAATCTAATTAACCGATTTTATGTAGCAACGTCTTTTTATGCTCATAACGTTCTTGGCCGATTTCAATTAACCGTGTGATTAATTCAGAATAAGGAATGCCCGCTTCTTCGAACAGTTTTGGATACATACTAATGTTAGTAAAACCTGGTAATGCATTGACTTCAGTCAAAACAATCTTCTGGTCACTTTCACGTAAAGTAGAGTCAACCCGAGCCAAACCACTACATTCAGTTGCTTGGTAAACTTTTAAAGCATTAGCCCGAATTTTTTCAACAATTTCTGCTGGTAATTCGGCTGGAATCTGCAGCGTTGTGGTGGAATCATCATCATATTTATTTTCATAACTATAGAAGGTTCCCGCAGCGTTAATAATTTGACCTACCCCAGAAACAAGCGGCTTGTCATTGCCTAAAACAGCAACTTCAACTTCAGTACCATGAATCGTTTCTTCTACTAAAACTTTATCATCATACCTAAAGGCATCGGCTAAAGCTTCACGGTATTCTTTCTCGCTTGTAACATGGTGAACCCCAACAGATGAGCCTTGATTAGATGGCTTAACAAACAAGTCGCCACCCAATTTTTCGCTTACTTTTGCGTAATCACATTTAGCATTATTTTCTTCGTCATATTCAAAGCGTTTAATTGCAATCCAGTCGGCAACTGGAACACCAGCTCGTTGCGCCAAAATCTTGGTAAATTCCTTATCCATTGTTACTGCAGCAGATAAAACATCGTCACCTACAAATGGCTTATCCAAAATTCTAAATAAACCTTGCAGGCTGCCATCCTCGCCTAAGTTACCGTGGACAATTGGGAAGAAAACATCGATTTCAGGTAAATTAGCTAACTCAATTAGATTAGAAATATTAGCGACTTTGTGCGGATTTTGCACCGTATAGTGTGGATCTTTAAGTACCTTAAAAGAATCTGCTTCACTAGCCAAGTACCCGTCATTGGTAATCCAAATCGGGTGAACATCAAACTTATCTTGATCAATTGCATTATAAATATTGTGGCCTGACATAATTGAGACTTCATATTCGGATGAATTGCCACCAAAAATTAGGCCAACCTGTGTTTTCCTAGTCATTTTATTTTTACCTCTTAATTAATGTTTCTAACTTTTTAATTATACGGCAATGTAAGCCTAAAAAAGCACAAATTAGCCGAATTTTAGAAATATTTTTTTAATCCGAACCTAAATCTTAAAAAACATGAGTAATTTTTCAATTAGTTAATAGTCCGCTTTTTTTCATTGTGAAAATTCGCTTTGCTCGTAATCATTTTGACTTTTAATCCAATATTTTTTCCGAACATTATTGTTGGCTATAAAAGTCCCCAAGTTACTTGGTAAATTTTATTAATTTTAGTGGGATGCTTAGTTGGATTAGCAAAATCGTGCAGTTGGTGGTAGGCAACCGTCACCAAAACATTGTTATTACTTACAACCTGAATGCCTTCAACTTCCGTATAATAGCCTGGAATTGCCAGTTCTGTTGCGGTTGTCAAATCAACTAATTCCCAACCGGCAGCATTAACTTCGCCCCACGGAATTTTAACAATTTTACGGTCAAAGCCAGCTGTATCAGTAGACGGCTGGCTAGAAAGATAAAGATTAAACTGGTCGTTGTGATTAACAACATAATGATCAAGGGCAAATCCTTGCAAAGACCCTACCTGTCCTTGATTGCCAGATAAAGTTGGAATTTTAAAAGCGGCAAGGCATTGTACAGTTGTTATATCAACATATTTGCTGGCAGTTGTGGCATGATCTAAGGCATCATTAATTGCACTCAGGCGGTATAGTGCAAAGTAACCATTATGATCGTTATCACCGTAAGCAATCAGAAAATATTGGCCATCAGGTGAAACGGCCGCCTCGACGCGGGCAAATTGGTCACCCGCACAACCAACGCCAAAGTCGCTACCTGCATGATTCAAGTTAGCTAGCCGAGGTTGCACGCTTGTATTAGAACGATATTTTTGTGCGTGCCACAGGGAAACCCGGGCAATCTGCTTTGACCAACTCGACCACGTACTGCTCATATTAAGGTCATTTGGCTTAGTTCCCACAAAATATTGACCAAATTTATTCGCATATTCAAATGTTTGGGTATGCCCTGCAGCAGTTCCCGTCATGAACAACACCGGCTTATTTTTATTAAAGTTAACATTTTGACCATTATGGCCGCGATAAACAAAAGTATCACCAGCAACATGTTGCAAGGCATAAGTATAATTCTTGCCGATTGTTGCTTTTTGAACAACGACTTGACGCAAATCACGGTCAACCGGACCAGTAACGCCGTCCCAATCATCAAGATTACTAACCAATTTCAGTTCAACATTTCTTGCTTGTGGTATGTTTGGGTTAATCATATTTAATAAACGCTCTTTTCTACCAGCTTTTCTTAATTTTTTGTTTTGTAGCTATCTAAAGGGCTTTTTTGCCTTATAATATTTCATAGTTAGGAGGCGTCTTGAAAAATGTTACGCAAATTATCTATTATACTTACCAGCCTACTTTTCATTTTTCCATTTAGCGCTACAACTACTCACGCGGCTGATTTCACGCCAAGTGAAGCAAACCAAGTAAAGCAATTGCAACAAGAGTATGCTGCTTTAGATAAAACTCCTTTTAATGAAGATAACCTCTATGTAACTAAGCCGCAGCTCAACCGCAAATTTAAAGAAGGCGTGCTAACCCCGACTTATCTTAGTGATCAACTCGCTTACATTAATTATTATCGCGGACTTTTCGGCTTAACACCAATAGCTGAGGCCAAACAAGACAGCATTGATGCACAAAAAACGGCCGCCGTTTTGGCAACCTTAAATGCCAATCCGTTAATTAACCAGCACAACCTTCCTTATGAAAAAAGGCCGCGCAACGTTAGCAAAGCAATTTGGCAAATCGCCCGCTCCACTTCCAATTCTGCTAATCTTAACTTTAATACTCATGACCAAACTGCAGGCGATGTAATTACTGATTTAATTACTGATCGCTATAATTTATCCGGGCCAGACACAGGCCACCGTGCCTGGTTACTCTCAACTAGACTGACTACAACCGGAATCGGAGCCGCTTACGGAAAAAACGGTTATCGCTATTCTGTTCAAAAAGTTCTTAATTCAGCTGACGTCTTTCGCAAGCCAAGTCAACAGCAAGTCACTTATCCTAGTTCAGGCGTTTTTCCGCTCGAATTAGTCCAAGGACAAAACATTGCTTGGTCTTTTTATAGCTCCGATCAAGTAATTAAAGAAATTCCGCAAATTACTATTACCGATGAGGATACGCAAACCACTTATCAAGCTCAGGAAGTTCACAATTATCATAATTCCGGCTATGGCAATTTTACAACCATTATTACTTATTCTCCGGGAGCTACTCCCTTAGTTAATGGGCATGAATACCGGGTTGATATTGCGGGAATTCTTTCTTATCATTTCAAGCTCTTTCGACTAGGAAGCAACTAATTTATGACAGAAAAAAGCCACGGAAATTTTACTTCCGTGGCTTTATTTTGCTATTTTAAATACTTTGCAACTGCCTGTAATAAATCAGGTTCATTATTAACAATTGTCCCATTTAACTTAATTAGTCCCGTTGTATAAAGGTTTACGTAGTGAAATTGATTTTCAGCGATTTCACTTAGTGCAGCTAATTTTTGCTTATTATTACTGCCCTTTTGTCGTGTATCCGTGTACAGACCAATAATCGGAATTTCTTTAGCGTAGGCAATACCGATTTCGCTTGCTACCCCATTATCAATACTGAGACCATCAAGAACGGCAACCATTAAATCACTTTGAAGGAGCTTATCAGTATCGGCCTGAGCAATCATTTTTGAATCGGCATACGCTTCTTTATCATTAATTGCAGCATTTTCCTGCGGTAAATATAGATCAATTGCAGGATCTAGTTGACGAATTTTAGCTGCTAATTGGGCATTATAATTGATTTCTGCCTGAGAAAACAGAGCATTTGCAAAGTAAATTTTCATTATTAACTCCTTAGTTCGTAATTGCCTATTAAAAAAAGACAGGGTCACCTGAACAATTCACTTATTAATTAGTCAGGAGCTTTTAGAAGGTCAAGGAGTAGTTAAGCAGCTAATTTTCTTGCGCTGTAAATTCCCATAAAATGGCACTTAAAATGTAGAGGACAACCCCCACAATTACAAAATCCAAGAATATACTGCTGCTAATTTCCAAAATATAGCCAAAAACAGCAATTTCCCTGACATTAAAAACTATTGGAATAAGCGCAATTATTCCCGCAATCAGCATTAGCCAAAAACTTGCCCACATGGCCGCACCCGTAATAGTATGGGTTAACTTTTTCGAAGTCATCTCTGTGTGCAAGTCACTAATAAGCGAGCGCAAGCTGATAGCAGCCATTACTAACACAATAATATTAAGCAGTAGTAATGCCGTTGCAACATTGCTGCCCACCATCATTGTATTTAAACTGAACGCATCAACTACTTCATAAGGTGCATTACTGCCCTGCTTTTTTAATTTTTGCTGAACCAACTGAGCATCGCTTGATGCCCCTTGGTCAATATTTAAATCAATGTCGTATAAAATTTGGTTAGCTAAATTAAGATTATTAAACTTAAAAAAAGCACCCAAAGTATAATCAATAATATGATCGGCAATCGGTTGCGTTTGCTTAGTAGTCAAAAGATTGGCATTGCCATTCTTATTGGCCCCAATCTCGCTAGCAAGTGTATCAAAGTGCTTGTTGACCTGCCTAACAATGATGGCTTCATTATTGTCAGTTCTAATCTGATTCTTCATGAAAAAAGGATTGAGAAAAGTAACCGTAACCATAATAAGCGTCACAATTAGATAAATAATAAAGGACAGTACCTTTTGATATTGGTCATTCTGTTCCTGAGTTACTCTGCGCAGATCATCTCGCGCGCCATTTGCCATATTTTTCCTTCCTAACAGACGATCTCTTTTTCTTCATCAAACATCGTATCAATTGCGTGATGAATTGCTTCGATATCAGTTGATTTAATGATCTCATGACCAGCTTCAAGAGCGTGGTTAACCTGTTCTGGGGTGCAATGCAGGAAACTATACATTAATGAACTAGTAGCGTAATCTGCCAGCTGCTCGGCGGACAGACTAAATCTTTTACTGTCATGGTATAGCCGGCCAACCCCAGTTACTACAAATGCAATGCCATACTCTACTTCATTTAAATCAAAAGCATCTTCATCAAAAATTTGGTTATCTTTTACCCAGCTATTAAGCATTTGGCTCCAATTATCAAGGGTCTCGTTACTACTGAAAACTTCAGAAATAATTCGCTTGAGTCCCTTGTCATAGATTCCCAGCATCGCAATCGTATAAATAAAAGCCTTAGTTCGGGCACAAATATTGCCCTCCTTGGCATGGTTGGATTTTCTTACCTGCTCATCCAAGGTATTAAGAATATTACGAACCACGTCATCCGTTAACTTTGCTTTATGGGGATAATATGATTGAAGAAGAGATTTGGAAATCCCTGATTTTTCTGCAATCATCTGAAATGACACATTGTCCATGCCATTTTCCCTAATTAAATGAAAGGTATTACTTAAAATAATTCGTCTTCTCTTATAATTTTTCCTTCGTGCCATAATGGATTCTCCGTTCCTACGCATTTTGTTTTTTATTATACCAATGTTATAAAATAAATAAACAAAAATACATCATAGCACTAAAAAATATTGAAGCAACAACGTTTATAAGTATTTAAAAATAAAAGCCAATTATTAAATTATTTTAAGTCACTTTCACTTAACAAATGCATTGAGCGATCATTATACACATAATTAATTCCACGAGCCAAAAGCAAATCGACGGAAATCCGAACCATTCTGTCTGGATAGTGGCTGTGCTTAATTGTGTCAGTTACCACTATTTGTTCAATTGGCAATTCATTAAGCGTTTCCAGTGCATTTTGTGAAAGAAGTGCATGCGTAGCTGCAACATAAACTTTTTTAGCGCCAGCTGCTAAAACTGATTTAGTTGAAGAAGAAATGCGTGAACCTGTATCAATCAAATCATCGACAATAATACATTTCTTGTCCTTAACGTCACCAATCATGTCATGTACATCAGTGTCATAACGTTCACGACGCTGGTCAACAATTGCGATTGGCGCATCAAAGAACTGCCCAAAGTTCCGCGCTAATTTTGCTCCTGAATGATCAGGTGAAACAACAACAATATCGTCTTCTTCTTTAGTCGCAATTCCATTATCAAGGAAGTATTGCGCTAACAGCGGCATTGCGTGCAGATGGTCAACCGGAACATTATAAAAGCCTTGAATTTGCGAAGCATGTAAATCTAAAGCAATTAAATGGTCTAAGCCGGTAATCTGCAATAAATTAGCAACCAGTTTAGCTGTAATTGGTTCACGGGAACGTGTTTTAGTATCAGAACGCGAATATGCCAAGTAAGGCACAACAACGTTAATTCGGTGCGCAGAAGCGCGGTGCAATGCATCCAAGACAATTTCTAACTCCATAAAGTTTTCGTTGACTGGATCTTGAATTGACTGGATAACAAAAACGTCACATCCTCTGACGCTTTCACCAATATTAACCTGAATTTCGCCATCGCTAAAATGCTGCACAGCAGTTTCAATTAGCGGTTTTTTCAAAATCGTGGCGATCTTTTCGTTTAAAGCAGGATTACCACTTAACCCAATTAACTTCATTGGATGCATTAACTGAAGAAGTTCTTCTTTGTTCATAGCTACCTCTTTATTTAAAATACTATCTTTGCAAGTCTATTATAACCAAAAAAAGTCCCTAGTGCCTAGAAAAGGTAAAAATCAAAACAAAACGCCGAAAACTTTTTCGACGTTTTGTTAAAAAATATTTATTTAAAAAAATCTTCCATTAAATTAAGAAGTTTAAAACTTTTCACAGCATAACTTTCATGTTTCTGTCTCGGCATTACAAGAAGCTGGCCCTGCGGAATAATCTGACTGTACCAGCGAACGTGTTCTACCTTGACCCAGTCTTTTTCGCCAACAACACAATACGTTGGAATTGAGATTGCCTTTAAGCTATCAACGGACATAAAGCTTTCGGTCAATTCTACTTCACTGTCACGATTACGCCTCAAAAAGCGCAAAATTCCCTCAGTTAAGTAATGATATGGTCTAATGCCATTGCCATTGACAAATACACCGGCAACCATCAACTTTTTAAAAGCCTTTTGGTCTTGGCTTGCAAGCATCATTGCAACTAAGCCACCAGCATCAAAGCCAAAACAATAACAGCCCCGAATGCCAACCTGATCAATAAAATCAGCGACATCTTTAACTTCAGTCTGATAATGTTGCGCTATTTCGCCTTCACTTAAGCCGTGTCCGCGCATATCAAGGACATAAACTGTGTAATAAAGTCCAAGCGGGGCAATAATCTGGTCAAACATCCCGCCATCTAAGTGATGACCGTGCAATAAAAGAAGTGGTTCTCCCTTACCCAGTTTGCTGTAATATAATTCGTTACCGTTAACTTTTTCTCTCATCGCTGATCCCTTTCACTAGCCTCAAGCAGCTCTTGCTCAGAACCTTTTTCCTTTTTGTGCTCTTGCCACAAACTACGTATCATCGTTTTAAGGATAATATAATTTGCCCGAAAGTTATCAGGAATCATCTTTAAATTGAAGTTATGGACCATACTGTCTTTGCGCTGCCAATAATGGTATAGCGGCGTGCTGTCACAATAAAAGCCATCTGTTTTAGCTAAATACTGCACATTGAAAATCTGGTCTTCCATAAATGCCAAGTTGCCCATAAAGCGCAAGTGATTTTGCCGAACAACGGAAAGCTTATAACCCTTATTCCATGTGTAGCCTTTAACTGGTGTTGCTAAGAAGTGATTGTCAAATAATGATCCTAGTGGATTGCAGATAAGCTGATAACTGCGCAACTTTTCTTTCATCCCGTTTACTTTCTTCTTAGTTGCTGGCACGGAACCTTCCTTATTTTCGTAATCAAGCCAAAAACCGCAAGAAACCATTGCTGCTTCGGGATGTTCATGAAAAGCTCGGACAAAAAAGTCGGTATAACCAGAATCTACCCAATCATCACCATCGTGAAAGGTAAAATACGGCGTATCAACGTTGTCGATTCCAACATTGCGGGCATCAGACAAACCGCCATTAGGTTTATTTATAATTTTTAAGTCGTGAAAATCATTCCGGTAACTTTCCGCAATTTTTCTCGTATTATCAGTTGAACCATCATTGACAATCAACAATTTGAAATTCGGGTTGCTCTGTTTAGCCAAGTGTTCTAGTGCTCGCGGCAAATATTTTTCAACATTGTAGACCGGCATTATGACAGTTAATTCAGGTTGCTGAATCATCGCTACCTCCCTCATTGTTTTTTATTATACCATCTAAAATATTAAAAATATCGTAAACCGGATGGTCTAAAAAGCTATTTTAAACTTTTGTAATCAGCATTTAGTATAATTAATAGCAATAAACAAGGAGTTGATTATTTTATGAAAAAAGCAACAACTATTATTACTACTATTTTAACGTTATTAATCGGAACATTGGGACTATCTCTGCCCCAGCAAACAGTCAAGGCAGATGATCTTCCCGTTGTTTGTCTAGGAACTTCTTTATCGGATGGTCAGCGCAGCGGAACAGTTAAAACGCTTAGTGAGCCGTTAAACGGCAATAGTTACCAAACTATTACCATCACAGGAAGCGATTTAGTTAAATATCTTAATCCTTCGGGGGCTAACTTCACCACTAATTCTGGCGTTTGGTCCAGTGCAATGATTCAAAAGACTGCTCAAGGCAGCGGCATTAATGTCAAAATCTTGGATTATCAAGGTAAAAACAATATCACGACTATCACCGCCGATCAGTATAAAAATGCCGCACTAACGGCCGGAATTGCTGATGCAAATATCTATGTGACTAGTGCCGTGCCAATCGATGGCTCTGGTGCTTTAGCTGGTGTCTATGCTGCTTACCACAAAACCGGTGAAAGCCTCAATCAAAGTCAGGTTAATGCCGCCCAAGACGAAATGGGAACTTTAAGTAAAATTACCAAGGAAAACAAGAGTAAAGATGGTTACAGTGACGCTCAATTAAACAACGCCGTTGCCGGTGCCAAACAAGAAATGGGTAAAATTGGCAACAACATTTCTGACAGCCAAATTCGTGACATCGTTAACAATCAAATTAATATTAACCACTTAGGTGATGTTATTAACAATAACCAAAAACAGCAGATTATTAATGTTTTAATTGAAATCCGCAATTCTGGAGCCTTAAAAGACAACAAGTTTAAAGATCAAGCTGGAGCTTTATCCGATAACATCAAAAAAGATGCTAAGGGCATTTTTGACAAAGTCAATACCCCTGAAAACCGTAACTGGCTAGAACAAGCTTGGCAAAATGTAACTAATTTCTTTAGTCACTTATTTGGCGGTACAATCGTCGTCTTTAACTAATCACATTTGGTCCATAAACTTATTTAACGTATGGTCGACAAATTCATTGCCGCGGTTATTATTATGGCCCTTAGTCCATTCGAATTGGGCGCTAGGAAATTGCTCTAGCAACTGGTCCATTTCCTGCCAGCATTCTAAATTGGCAATTGCACCCGGTGTGCTCTTTTTCCAGCCCCGTTTTTTCCAACCCTTGAGCCAGCCTTTAGTGATCGGATTTAACACGTACTGAGAATCGAGGACAAACAATAATGGCTGCTGATTAAAGCCCAGTTGCAGCAACTTTTTCAAAGCTTCAATTAAGGCGGTTAGCTCCATCTTATTATTAGTAGCACCAAATTCACCATTCGAGTCATATGCCGTTTGTTTTTGGTTATGGTCATACCACTCAATTAGATAAGCCCAGGCAGCCTTGTCGGTTCCCTTCACGTGGCCGCCTTTGAAGTTGCCCGTATTGCGGGTTCCACCGTCAGTATAAATCGTGGCAAAATAGTCGCCACTAGTCTCATTTTCTGTTGCAGCATGTGTCTTTTTCTGTTTAGGCACTTGCTGCTTTTTATTAACTGTCTGACTAGCCCGCTGTATTTTGGCAATTGCTTGCTCTAAGGAGTCTTCGTCTTTTTGAAAAACCTGCTTAATTGTTGGCTGATCCCAATCCAAGTAGTCCGTTGCATCCGTAACTTTGCTAAAGGACTTATATTCGGCGTTAGGAAAACCATCAACTTGTTTTTTGGCTGCATCCCATGTGCGATAAACACCTGGTGTACGGCCTTTTTTTACGGCGTAAAATTTCATATGTACCTCTGTCACTATATTTTCGTAGTCAATGTTAAAATGTAGGTAGCTCTATTTTTAAGGTGGTATTATGTTCTTCAATACAAAAAAATATAAAGAAGAAGCTGAGAAGAACCGTAAGCACAATTTATCAAAAGAACCTAGTCGGTTCAACATGATTTCCTTAGCTATTTTAGCAACAATTGCACCAATGCGCATTTTTTTACGTCTACATAAAAGACGGATTGAAGATAATGCTACTGTTGAAAGCAAAACCGGTGACTTTGAGCAAATACCGATTATTTATTTTCACGGCTTCCGCGGCGGTGACTACACCACCAATATTATGGTTAAGCAAGCCTTAAAAGATAAAAATAATGCTAAATTTCTCAAGGTAACCGCTGATTTGCTTGGTAACTTTAAGCTTGAAGGAACATGGACGGGGGATCAAAATCCTATTGTGCAGGTAGTTTTTCGGCAGAGAATTGTCGGTGTCTACGCAATTGATTATTATCTAAGATTTATCCTGCCATTTTTGGCTAACAGGTATCATTTTAAACATTACCGTGCTGTGGCTCATTCCTTAGCTTGTCCTTGTATTGTGCGAACCGAAATGCGGACATACCACAGGAAAAATTTCCCGCGGCTAACAATGTGCGCATTCATTGCCGGTCCATTTGACGGTGTTACCTATATGGGCGATATTCCCAACGTTAACGGCCTCAATCGCAACGGTCGACCAGCGGTAATTAATTTGCACTATCTTTATTTATTATTTAGGCGTAAAAGGTTCAATCCCGATATTTCGGTTTTAAATATTTATGGTAATGTACTTGATAACACAAATAGCGATAAATTTATTTCTGTTATCTCGGCTAAAAGCATTCGCTATATTCTGGCACCACACGCCAAATCCTATCATGAGGTCGAAATTCGGGGTAAAAAATACGCCGAGCACAGCTGGATGCATGATAATCCGCTGGTAATCAGTATTATTGATAAATTTATTGGACTTAAAAAATAATCTTTTGTTTTTGGAGGAACTACGTGATTCTACTCCGCGATATTATTCGCATTATCATTATTACTAACACTATTTTAGCTTTCTACATCGTCTTTCACCGCCGGCGCTCGGTCTCAACAACTTGGGCTTGGCTAATTATCTTACTAGTTTTCCCTGTTATTGGCATTATCTTGTACGGCTTTTTTGGACGAGGTATTTCGCAGGAAAACATTTTTGCCATTAACAAGCAGCACCATATCGGACTGCGCAATGTGCAAAAGTCAATTACCAAGGCGCCGAGAAAGACCAGTCCCTCAGACACCTCAGGAAAAGCGAGCATGGTTGTCCGCTTTTTTGACCGTAACAGCGAATCGCCGCTCAGCAAAAACAATCACGTTCAGCTCTATACTGATGGTGTACCAATGTTTCGCGACATGATGCGCGATATTGAAAATGCTAAACAGACTGTCAATATTGAATTTTACACTTTTTATAATGATCAAATCGGTAACGAAATTCTTGATTTACTAATTAAAAAAGCTAAACAGGGTGTTCGGGTGCGATTACTCTATGATGCTTGGGGTTCAATGGGTGCAACCAAAACTTGGTTTGACCAGCTGCGTAAGGCCGGGGGCGAGGTTCTGCCTTTCATTACTTCACGCAATATGATTACCCGTTACCGCATCAACTACCATCTCCACCGCAAAATTGTTGTCGTTGACGGAAAAACTTCTTGGACTGGCGGGTTCAACATCGGTGATCAGTATTTGAGTCGCAAGAAAAAGTTCGGCTACTGGCGCGACAGTCAGGTGCGAATTGTCGGATCCGCGTCATTGCTTTTGCAAGAACGTTTCGTCATGGACTGGAATGCCTCAATTCAGCAAGAGGATCAGATTATTACTTTTAACACGATGCTCTTCCCTAACTTGGATGAAAATGAAATTCATCCCGGTGATGTAGCCACCCAAATTATTTCTGATGGGCCCGACCGTTACAACGCTAATATGCGTAACGGTATTATCCGGCTCATGTTTCAAGCTGAAAAACGCTTGTGGATTCAAACACCTTACCTAATTCCAGATGACGCGATGTTTGCCACGCTGCAAACAATTGCCATGTCTGGTGTTGATTTGCGCATCATGATTCCGTGCAAGCCGGATCATCCCTTCATTTACCGGGCAACGCAGTGGTATGCGAACGAATTATCTCGCTACGGCATTAAAGTTTATATTTACAATAATGGGTTTATCCATGCCAAAACCATTGTCGTTGATGACGATTTCGCAACCGTGGGCTCAATGAATCAAGATTATCGTTCTTATGACCTAAACTTTGAAGACGTGGCTGTTTTCTATGATAAAAACTTCACTAAGGAAGTTGCCAAATCATTTGAGGACGACATGCAAGTTTCTACTTTACTGACACCAGAAATGATTGAGCAGCAAGGTCGTTGGTTACGAACTCTTCAAAGTTTTTCACGGATGTTGTCACCAATTTTATAAACAAGATTAGCTGTTAATAATACTAAAGATAAAAAGGTAGCCAATTTGGCTGCCTTTTTATCTCTTTAACTTGAACAAGGTCTCATTTAGGCAATTTTTATTATGCTCACTAATCCGCAAAGTGATAGACATCTTCAACTGGATAGCGAATGGTTTTAATTTGCTCTTTCTCAGACTCATTACTTTTACCGATAGCAATCGCCATCACTGGCAGATAGATTTTCGGGTCAAGGTTGAAAGTTCTGGCAATCTTGGATTCATCGTAACCAGCAATCGGGTTAGTGTCATAACCATGGTGGCGTGCCACGAGCATAAACTGCATTGCAGCAAGTGAGCAGGACCTAATTGCGTCTGTTGCACACATATCATAGGTGCCATTTTCGTATAGGGGAAGAAAAGTCCGCAAAACTTCGTCTAACTTCTCTTTGGTTATGTGACCCTCTTCATAAGTTTTGTTCCACATTTCCCGGTATTTCTTGTAAGCATCAACACGAGCAAACATTTGAACAATCGCAGAGCAGGTATTCAGTTGCGGATCGTTAAACTTCATCATGTACTTTTTTACTTTAGCGAGACTCTCAGGTGTATCAGCAACTTCAAAGTACCAGCCCTGCAGATTGCAGCCCGACGGAGCGGTAATAGTCTCTTCGAACATTTGCTTGAATTCCTCGCGCGGAATTTTAACGTTCTTGTCAAAATTTCGAACGGAATGGCGGTTTTGAACAACATCATTAAAATCATTATTAAGCATCAGTTTCACGCTTTCTAATTTAAAAACACCAATTATAGTATAGTTTACAACATTTTGTGATATTTTTCACTTTTATAGGTAATAAAAAAGACTAGTCCTGCTTATCAGCTAAAACTAGTCTCTTGCTTGCTAAATTATTTTTATAATAAATCCTGAATTTCAATTCTAATACTGCGGTGCGCATAGCTCTTAATCGTCTCCACGATCTGAGCAACTCCCGTTGAAAATTGGAGATAATATTGCCGATTTTTCTGCGTTGTTAAAATACAAATCACAGCTTTCTTTTTCGGATTAGGCACTCTGATTAGTGTTACCAACGCAATTTCTGAATACGGTACAGTTCGGCGAAAGTAGCCCGACACAACTGCTTTTTTAGGTGCAAACCCGGTAAAGCCGTCAATAATGCTCATCACTAATAGGATCGCTAAAAAAACAGACAGGCCAGGATCACTTTTTTCAATCAGTTGCCAAGCAAAGCCAATCCAAATAAAAATTATCGCCCAAATAATTGATGAGGACCGATAATGTCCCTTTAAGTTGATGTTGGCCTGCCAGTACCAGCTATAGCAAGTATAGCCAAGCAGCAAGGCATCCAAAATAAGATAAAAACTTGCCATAAAATTTCCTCTCAATAAATATTCCTATCCATTATAACAGAACAAGGCTTTTTAGATTGCCAAACCGTTTTTTATTATTTTATATTAATTTTTACTTGCATTTTAATTAAAATAGTTGTTAAATTACTATTAACTTAAATGCAGTGATGAAGACGAGTAAATAATCTATCTCTTAAAGTGAACCGGTGCTAGTGGAAAATCGGCAGACCCTGGATTATCGAAAAACACTTCTAGCAGCACACTGAACTAGTAATTAAAGTAGGTGGTGCCGTCTCCAGTACGTTATCAAACTGGTGAAGCATGATTGTGTTTCATGAGTGGCCCAAAGTTTGGGCAATCTAGGTGGTACCGCGGAAAAAGCCTTTCGTCCTTATTTTTATTATTACGGGACAAAGGGCTTTTTCTTTGGCTCAAAAATTTGGAGGTAACTACCATGTCTTTAATTTTGCCAGAAGATTATCAACCAACTTTAACAATTCGTGACACTGAAGCCGCAATTGTCTTTATTAGAGAAAGATTCCAAGAAATATTGGGTCAAAAGCTAAACTTGCAAAGAATGTCAGCACCGCTTTTTGTCGAAAAAAGCACTGGGTTAAACGACAATTTAAATGGGGTTGAACGTCCAGTCGCTTTTGATGCTAAGGATTTGCCTGAAGATGACACAATTGAAATCGTTCATTCACTTGCGAAATGGAAACGACTGGCCCTGAAAAAATATGGTTTTGGCATGCACGAAGGTTTGTATACTAACATGAACGCTATCCGCCGCGACGAAGATCTCGATAATTTCCACTCAATTTACGTTGACCAGTGGGATTGGGAAAAGATTATTGCTAAAAAAGAGCGGACAGAAGATACTCTAAAAGAAACGGTAACTAAGATTTTTGCGGCAATTAAACAAATCGAAGCAGAATGTGCGGCTCGCTATCCTGCTTCAACTTACCGTTTACCCGAAAAGGTGCACTTCGTTACGACCCAAGAATTAGAAGACACGTGGCCAGATTTAAGTCCCGAAGAACGTGAAGATAAAATCGCCCAAAAAGAAAAAGCTGTCTTTATTATGAAAATCGGTGACAAACTAAAACGCAGCGGTGAGCCTCATGATGGCCGGGCCCCTGACTATGATGATTGGCAATTAAACGGTGACTTGATTTTCTGGTATGAACCGCTCGACCAGAAGATCGAAATCTCCTCAATGGGTATTCGTGTCAGTCCTGAAAGTTTGCACGAACAGCTGAAAAAGGCTGACTGCCTAGACCGGGAAAAATTGGCATTTCACAAGATGCTTTTAGATGGCAAACTTCCTTATACTATTGGTGGCGGCATTGGTCAATCTCGTCTATGCATGCTTTTACTTGCTAAGGCACACATTGGCGAAGTGCAAGCAAGTGTTTGGCCCCAAGAAATGATTGAGCAATGTCAAAAGCATCAGATGCAAATTTTGTAATTATGTTTAAATTCACACGTTAAGTTACTATCGTGTGAATTTTTATTTACTAAATAAACCTGGTTTAAAGTAAAAATCTTGTAGTAAACTATCACATAGTAATAATTTTGAGAAAGGTCGAAACATTTTATGATTGATTCACAGCAACTTACTGAACTCAAGGCAGATATTAACGCGGCCAAGCATATCACTTTTTTGACTGGTGCAGGCGTATCAACTCATTCTGGTATTCCGGATTATCGCTCCAAAAACGGTATCTACGACGGCGTGAGTGAGAGCCCCGAGACAATTTTAAGTGCAGACACGCTCTACAATCGGCCTGAATTTTTTTATCGGTTCGTTATGGACAACATGTATTTTCCAGAAGCTAAGCCTAACAAAATCCACCAAAAAATTGCCGAAATCTGTAATCAAAAAGGTGAATTAATTACCCAAAATGTTGATGGCTTAGATAAAAAGGCTGGCAATAAGCACGTAACCGAATTTCACGGTAGCTTATACGAAATTTATTGCACCAAATGCCACAAATCAGTTACTTATGCGGAATATGCCGACTCTTTTTGTCACAAAGAGTGTGGCGGCATTATTCGCCCTGGAATCGTTTTATACGGAGAAGCAATTAATGGCGACCGGTTAGCTCAGGCAGTTAATGCCATGCAGAGTTCTGATCTTGTCATTATTTCCGGTACTAGCTTTGTCGTTTATCCATTCGCTCAACTACTAACATACCGCCAAGCAGGCGCAAAAGTTTGGGCAATTAATAAAACCGCTATCCCGGCAAATGATATATCCGCAATTATTGGCGATGCTCTTGATGTTTTTAGCGCCTTATAAGGTCTTAGCCTAACTGGCTTGGGCTCTTGCAATCAGTAAAACAGTTTACTTATGCTAAAATAGCAAAGCAACGTGACTATCACTTGATTAAACTAGAAAAGAGAACTTTTAAATGGCAATTTTAAAATTGTATGCCCCATTCTTTAGCGCTAATAACTGGCTGCATGTTTTAACTAGCGGTAAAGACTGGCTAATTATTTTAACCTTAATTCTCATGGAATGTCTTCTTTCCGTTGATAATGCCGTTGTTTTGGCAGCACAAACTAAGGTTTTGCCAGATAAGAAGCAACAAGAAAAATCATTATTTTACGGCATGTGGGGTGCCTACATTTTCCGTTTCATTGTAATTGGAATTGGTACATACTTAATTAATTTTTGGGAAATTAAATTGGCTGGTAGTCTCTATCTTTTCTACCTCGCCATTAAGTATTTTTATGATCAGCACCATCCACAAAAAGCTGCAGCCGAAGAAAAGGCTGAAGAAGCCAAAATTGCTAGTCATCGCCCAAAAAAAGGCAAACATTTCCTATCCCTATTTTGGCGGACAGTTATTTCAATTGAAGCGATGGATATCGTCTTTTCAATTGATTCGGTTCTAGCAGCCTTAGCCGTTTCCAGTAATCCGGTCGTCGTTTTAATTGGTGGCATGATTGGAATCTTATGCATGCGAGGTGTAGCTGAGATTATCATCAAATTAATGGATATTATCCCAGAATTGCAGCCAATGGCTTATGTTCTTATTGGGATTATCGCTCTAAAACTGCTGGTTTCATTGCCACCTCTGCACTATGAATTACCTAATACCGTCTTTGCAATAATCGTTTTTGGCGTCTTGCTGTTAACCATTGCGTTTCACTTTATCCGGATTAAAAAGCACGGCCGCAAGCTATAAATTTTGCTAAGGGCAAAACTACAAAATAAAAAAGTTAAGCTGCTTTAATGGGCTTAACTTTTTTATTGGCTTTTTTAAGTAAAACAAGGCTGTTATTACTTCATTGTCTACTAATGCAAATTAACTATTTGCCCTTCAACGTATTCTTTTAAAATCACAGCTTGATTATGCAGAGGGTCCTTTGCCCCGTATAAAAATAAAACATCCTGTTCTTGCAGCTTGTTTTCAACAGTTTTAACAAACTCGGCCCCTGCTGGATTTTCCGCCAATTCTACCAGGTACTTTTGCCTAAACTCAGAAAATTTATTATCATCATGATTGAACCATTTACGTAAAGCAGTTGTCGGTCCAATTTCTTTTGCCCAACAATCAAGGTGCAACACACTTTTACTCTTACCTCTTGGCCACAAACGGTCTACCAAAATGCGGTAGCCCTCCGGCTGATCTTGAGCATATACACGGACTAGCTTTATTTTTGTCATTACATTCACCTCAATTATTATTAGTGTACTACTTTAGGAAAAAATGAATTACACAACTTATTTTACTAATCAATCAACCGAAACCATCAGTGCTGACTTAATCGGCCGGCCATTAACTTATCGCAGCAATAACCAGGTACTTGGCGGCTATATTGTCGAAACCGAAGCTTATTTGGGTGTTAAAGATCGTGCGGCACATTCATATGGCGGTCATCGTAGTCCGGCAAATGAAGGACTATATGGCCCCGGTGGAACAATCTATATTTATGCTCAGCGACAATATTTCTTTTTTGACGTAGCAACCAGACAAAAAGATGAACCGCAAGGAGTTTTAATTAGAGCAATTGAACCCATCTGGGGAATTGAACAAATGTGTTTAAACCGCTCAGGTAAAAGTGGCATTGCTTTAACCAGCGGACCGGCAAAAATGATGCAGGCATTTGGTATTCATGATAAAAAATGGGATTTACATTTTCTTAGTGATTCCCCTTTTACTATTGACTTAAACGATCGTCACCGCAAAAATGCCCAGAAAATCGCAACTAGTCCACGCATTGGTGTCAACCAGTCGGAACGCGAATGGGCTAACAAAAAATTGCGCTTTTATGTGGCTGGAAATCCATATGTTTCCCGCATGAAAAAGCGTGACTATCGCTCAGATCATGGTTGGAAATGAGATAATGATAAAATAATCTTTAAATGAAAAGATTGACAAGCCTTTGTTTTTAGCCTATTATTTTTCATAAGTTAAATAATTTCCAATGCAATAGAGGTCGCGACCATTACAAAATTATCTGGAGTGA
Source organism: Lactobacillus sp. B4026 (assembly GCF_026535825.1). NCBI lineage: Bacteria > Bacillati > Bacillota > Bacilli > Lactobacillales > Lactobacillaceae > Lactobacillus > Lactobacillus sp. B4026. Next base: position 83,975 of record NZ_JAFNPD010000003.1, on the reverse strand, counting down.
ACGAACACAAAGAAAGATAACGTAAGAATTGTCGCCGAAACAAAAAGATTTTCGTTTTGATGTTTTTGTTGGGCTGCAAAGAGAATATCTTGCAGACTGTCCTGGTTAATTCCCAGGGAGCGCTATATGATTTGTCTAAAGATGATTAATTATAACCTCGTTGTTTTGAAGAGCAACGAGGTTTTTGTTTACGCTTTTTATTGTATTGGCTTTATTTGAAACAAGATTTTCGGAGGTTTTCAAAATGAAGTCAAGAAATAAGTGGATTACCGTTCTACTTTCTGTGCTGCTCAGTTTCATTATCGGCAGCAACTTCGACTTTTCTCAAGTTGAAGCAAAAAGTAATAGCGGTGAACTCAAAGTAGCTATGGAGGCCAATTACCAACCATACAATTGGACCCAAACTACTAACGCTAATGGTGCTGTTCCGATCGAGGGGTCAAACGAGTACGCCAATGGCTACGATGTGAAGATTGCCAAAATTATTGGTAAACAGCTGCACCGCAAAGTCGTAGTTGTCAAAACTGAGTGGGATGGACTGCTGCCAGCTTTGACTAGTGGCAAGGCCGACCTGATTATTGCTGGGATGAGCCCAACGGCTGAGCGGGCCAAGGCAATTAATTTTTCCAATGCATACAGAAACAGCACTTTTGTTGTTATCACCAAGATTAATAGCAAATACGCTAATGCTAAAACACTAAATGATTTTAAGGGTGCGAAATTAACCGCCCAACAAGGTACTTCGCATTATGCTTTGATTAAGCAATTAAAGGGCGCTAAAAGACAGCCGGCAATGCGCGACTTTGCGGCAATGCGCCAAAGTTTAATTTCAGGCACGATTGATGGCTACGTTGCCGAAGATACCGAATCAACTTCCTTTAAGATGGTTGATCCTGACATTAAGGCGATTCCAATTAGCGAAATGGCCGGGTTCAAGGTTTCCAAGGAAGATTCAACTACTGCTATCGGAATTGCTAAGCCAAACAAGCAGCTGCTAAAAGAAGTCAACCACGTTTTAGGTACAATTCCAAATTCCCAGCGAACAAAGTTAATGACCACGGCCATTAAGCAGCAGCCAAAAACTGATGATAAGAAAAAGGGTAAAAACGGGAAGTCCGAGCCGTGGCTAGTTTCAATGTGGAAGCAATACGGCGGCATGATTTTAAACGGGATTGGCATGACCCTGCTCTTAGCCTTAGTGGGTACCATCGCCGGCTTCTTTATCGGCCTGTTTGTCGGTATCATCAGAACTATCCCAACTCCAACCAGCCAGGGTAAGAAATGGCTCTTAAAAATTGTCAATTGGCTCTTAGCCGTTTACATTGAGATCTTCAGGGGCACGCCAATGATGGTACAGGCCGCTGTAATTTACTATGGCATAGCCCAATTCTGGCACATTAATATTGACCGGACAATTGCTGCGTTAGTCATTGTTTCGATTAATACCGGTGCCTATTTAGCCGAAATTATCCGAGGTGGGATTATTTCAACTCCCGAAGGTCAGTTTGAAGCAGCTAGTGCTTTGGGAATGACACATAATCAAAGAATGTGGCACATTATTTTGCCACAAGCAATCAAGAACTGTTTGCCATCAATTACTAACGAATTTATCGTCAATATTAAGGATACTTCCGTTTTGAGCATCATTTCCGTTTCTGAATTATTCTTTGTCGGAACAACGGTTGCCAGTCAAACCTTCAAGTTCTTCCCGACTTACTTAACCATTTCCGCAATTTACCTGTTGTTAACGTTCACGACTACCAGAATCTTCAATTTAATTGAAAAGCACCTGCAGGGTAGCAAAAACTATAACTTAATGGCAAATCAGGTTCAAGTAGGAGCAACAAAAGACACGGAGGCTAATAAATAATGACTGAAACAAATGAAACTATTTTAAGCTTAAAGCACATTCAAAAGGCTTTTGGTGAACATCAAGTTCTGCGTGACATCTCTCTTGATATTAATAAAGGCGAAATTGCTACGATTATTGGACCTTCTGGTGGTGGTAAATCGACTACTTTACGGTGTATCAATTTACTAGAAGAACCAACCGCCGGCGAAGTTATTTTTCACGGTGAAAATGTCCTAGAGCCAAACTATAATCGGAACATTTACCGGTCCAAGGTCGGCATGGTCTTTCAACAATTCGATTTATTCGAAAATAAAAATGTGCTGGCTAACTGCATGGTCGGCCAAGAACTTGTTTTGAAGCGTTCAAAAGAAGAGGCTCGCCAAGTTGCCCTCGCAAACCTTAAAAAAGTTGGCATGGAGCAATACATTAATGCCCGCCCTAGCCAACTTTCAGGTGGACAGCAGCAACGGGTTGCAATTGCACGGGCGATTAGCATGGACCCAGAGATTTTGCTATTTGACGAACCAACTAGTGCACTTGACCCAGAAATGGTCGGTGAAGTTTTAAGCGTTATGCAAAACTTGGCCACTACTGGTTTAACGATGATTATCGTTACCCATGAAATGGCTTTTGCCCGTGATATTTCCGATCAGATTTTCTTTATCAGTGATGGTGTAATTGCTGAACAAGGCAATCCTGACCAATTGTTTAATCATCCACAAAATGAAAAAACAGCGAAGTTCTTAAGTAACTTCCAGAATAACTAGCTTTACTTAGAAAAATAGACTGGAAATAATAATTTCCAGTCTATTTTTAGCTTAGCGAAAGCTTAATTCTAACACCCATCTAAAACACGTAGTGAAACACCGAGAACACTATAAATAAGCCTTAAGAAATAAAAGCAATTACAGTATCGTTGAAGTATTTCACTTAATAGTATATAATAATTAATGAAAATAAATAAAGAAAAGAGTTGTGCTGATTATTAGAATCGTAATTAGCGGGACAATTACAAACAAGCAATGTTTTTGAATTGTAAGCTTGAAATTGCAAACTCCTAAAGGAAAAAACAAAGTGATGTTTATTTTTCCTTTAGTAGCTTCAGACTGGGTCTGTGGCTTTTTTTTTGGTCTTTGTGACATTAATAACCTCCTTAAGAGTTGCTTGTTGAGACTTGCATGTAGTGAACACCGGCTCTTTAATATAATGTAGAACTACCCTACATTTATTATAATACACCTGAATCGATGATTTGTCAATAAATTATCTTGAAATTATATATATAATATGGTATTCGCTCTAGCTTTTCCAAGAAAGTAACTATATAAAACTATCACAAAAAACGAATACAAAATCAGCATTATCATTTTAGAGTTTTACTTCTTGTCACATTGGTCTTCCTGTTGAATACCACAAGAAATCTCCTTATTATCTACGGTAACTTCGTCAATACCGGCTTTTTGTAGTTTAAAAAATTGCAAGCTGTTCCAATGAAAGTTCAGGTGACAATATTTGCTCTTTCAAACCCAAGGAAGGAACTGGCGGCGTCATGATATTAACTAAGAAATAGTCTTATTCATACACTACCCAGCAATCAGAAAAAATTAATGACTATTAGTAAAATGGGCTGTGAGCCGTCTATTGAACCTGTCAAAATAGGAAAGAAAAGCTTGCTACTCAGTTGATAAAACGCTAAGTCAAAGTGTGCAAACTAGTTAGGAAATTTTTTATACTTAAATACGCTTATGAAGGTGGAATTGGCAAACTTTGCAGGGTATTATAGCAAAACAATTAAGTTAATAAATAATTCAAAATACACGACTCAGAAAAAAGGCGGAGTTGTGTATTTTGAACTAGCTAGTGCTTTTTCATTGTATGCTTGTTTTACTGGGTGTGTTCTTGGTGCCACTTTTTAATCTGCTGCAGACGCTTTTTAAATCGGTCTTCATGCCCTTGCTCAGTCGGCAAATAATACTCGTGCCCCTCTAAATTAGGCGGCATGGTCTTCATCGTTGTCAGTTTATCTTGGGTCTGATGAGCGTATTCATAGCCCTTACCGTAATCCAAGTCCTTCATCAATTTAGTTGGGGCATTGCGAATTTGGAGCGGAACCGGCTCATCAATTGTTTTTTTAACGTCTTTTTCGGCCGCAAGTCGTGCCTTGTAAACAGCGTTGGATTTGGGTGCTAGCGACAGATAAATCACGGCTTCCGTTAAATGAACATCGCACTCCGGCATCCCTAGGAACTGACAGGCTTGAAAAACATTGATTGCCACGTTGAGTGCGTTGGTGTCGGCTAACCCAATATCTTCACTGGCAAAACGCACGAGCCGCCGCGCAATGTAGAGCGGGTCTTCCCCGCCCTCTAGCATGCGCGACAGCCAATAAATTGCGGCGTTAACATCACTGTTACGCATCGACTTATGCAAGGCGGAAATAATGTTGTAGTGTTCTTCCCCATTTTTATCATATAAAACCGACTTCTGCGTAATCAGCTGTTTTAAACTGGCCATCGTCACCCTGATCGTGTCACCATTTTTTACACCATTCAAAACAGCCATTTCCAAGGTGTTGAGCGCAGTACGTGCGTCGCCATTTGCAAACTTAGCAATTGCCTTAATTTCTTGCTCGTCAATGTTAACTTTAACCTTACCAAAACCGTTAGGGTTATTAATGGCATTTTTGAGCAATTTAATAATGTCGGTAACTTCAAGTGCCTTTAAAACAAAAACTTTGCAACGTGACAGCAAGGCTGAATTAACTTCAAAGGAAGGATTCTCGGTGGTTGCGCCAATTAAAGTAATACTGCCACGCTCAACATACGGCAAAAAAGCATCCTGCTGCGCCTTGTTAAAGCGGTGAATTTCATCAATGAAAACTAAAGTCTTCTGTCCTAACTGGCTTTCTTCTTCGGCTTGCTTCATAATTTTGCGAATTTTTGCAATACTACTATCAACGGCACTAAAACTGTAAAAACCTGCCTGACTTTGCCGCGCAATAATCTCAGCCAGAGTAGTCTTACCCACTCCAGGTGGGCCCCAAAAAATCATGGAGGAAACCTGATCATGATCAATCATTTCCCGCAAAATCTTACCCGGGCCAAGCAATTGCTCTTGACCAACGAATTCAGTTAAATTTTGCGGCCTGACCCGATTCGCTAGTGGCTCACTAGCTGCATTATTTGCAAATAATGATTCTTGTTTCATAGCTCTATCTTCTCTACTAATTGTAACCAGTTATCTTCATTATACATGGCAGTAGTAGTTTTGCTAATAAAAGATCATTACGAATTTTTTACATAAAAAAGCCCGCATAAGATACAAGCTAATCTTTTACTCAATTATTTTCAGTTATCTTTTTTAAAAAGTAAATGAACACCGCCGTCAGGTAGCTTTTTTACCATGTCGATTTTGAAGCGGTCGTCAATGCGCGTGGCTGTTTCAAAAGCCGCCTTAATCTCTTTGTCCCCATTAACATAGGGCGAGATCACAAGCGAAATTTCATCAACGACATGTTGCTCCAAAAAGACGCCATTAATTCTGGCTCCACCACAAACAGCCAGTGTTTCAATGCCAAAATGCTGCTTTAACTTGACCAGTACTTCCGCTAAATTAAAGTTCTCATCGCCAGAAATAATGTAGGGAATATTGAGTGACCGTAAAAAAGCAAGATATTCTTTTTTAGCCTGCCGCGTAACCACCTCAATTGCGTGCATGCGGTGTTGATTATACAAGAAATAATTTTGATTCCAGCCACATTTGCCCTTGCGGTCAAACGCAACTGACCAAGTATCTGACTTAATGTCAGGTAACCAATCCTGATCGTCAATACCTTCAGGACTGTATTTCGTCAAGTCAATTGTGTCTGGTGCAGCGTACATTTGGATTGTGCGCCGGCCGTTACCGTCAGCGTTACTTAAAACAAATAATTCATCACTATAATATTGACCGGATTCAGGACTCTCGGTCTTCCCGTCAATTTTGCCATCAATTGTCACATACATGTGAACAACGACTTTTGCTCTTTGCATCTTTTTGCCTCCTTATTTATTCAGAGCTTAGCACTTCAAGTATTCTTTAAGTCAAGCAGATATTTTTACCGAGTTATAAAGAACCTACCTTTTTTATTTTGAACACTGACCGGCAAACTTAATGCGCTATAATGAGATTATGTAGACTTTTTGCGAGGTGAAATAATGAAATTAACGAAAAAAATCGGGATTGGATTGACGGCAACTGTCCTGGCGCTCAGTCCGCTATTGCCAAACTTGAATCAAATGCAAACAGTGCAGGCGGCTAAGAAAAAAACTAAGGCCAAGGGTAAAGTCACGCTGCTTAAAAATGATTATGTTTATGACAAGCTGGGCCATAAGATCAAGCTAAAGCAACTCCCTGGCGGAGGTTATAAAGTGCCAGTCAACTTTACGATTGACTCTAAGAAGGGCTTTGTCACAACAGATGCTGACATAAACGATGACGAGATGGCAAACAGCTATTCTTATTACGGCACTAGGAAAATTAACGGGCAAAAATATTACCAGCTTGCTAATCACTATTACCTTAACGAAGCCGCAGTTTTGCTGCAAAACAAGCATAACATCAAAAAGGACAAGCTAGTTTTAGGTCACAGCTCAATTGTGTACGATCAAAACGGGACCGCCACGGGCAAGAAATTACTTAAAAATGCCATAGTTACTTATCAGGGCAAGATTAAAGCGGCCAAAAAGGCGCCCAAGTATTTCTTTTACGAAGATGATTGGGCTCGACACCTGCAAGTCAAATACCTGCCAACCCGCCAAATTAAGAAGAAGCAATACTATTCTTTAGGTCGGAACCGCTACATTAATGCGGCCAATGTCAGCTACATCAACGGGCACGTTGCGCGCTATCATGGAACAGCCACCGCAACCGTTTTGCGCAAAACCAATACCACCTCAGTTAACTATATTGCCACTAAACATCAGCTGAAACCGGGGCAAAAAATCAAAGTTGATCTAACCGTGATTCCATATGCAGATGACGGCTTTGCCGGCTATCTTTACCGGCTACATGACCATCATCAGGAATACATTGAGCAGTCCAGTATTTCATTGAACAAGAACTTGCCAATTGTTAATTATGAGGATCTAATTTACACCTTTGTTCGATCATTGTCCGGTGACAGTGTTGAACTATACGATACTACTGGAGCAGCAATTGGCAAAAAAATCCAAAAACCAAAATACGGCGATCTGACCGTTGACGGTCTCATGTATCTCTGGGTGCCGAGTGAAAACAAGGCCGAGCTATTCTATCATTGTCTAAATTACGATGACCAGAACGTCTTTGATGATCAGCTACCCGCTGCACCGGAGGAACCGGACAGTGATAAACCAACTAAGAAAAAGTTGGTCTACGGCAATAACCTGCTCAAAGCAAGTGACGTTAAATACATTAGCGGTCTTAAGTTGAAACCAATTAATTCGGCTAAGGAAGCCGAAAACGACCAAAAGGTAGCTTCAGAAGCCGACAAGCAGGAACTGGTGCAACTATTCAATGACGGTAAAAACAAGTATACCAATAGTCCATACAGTGACCTGATGGAAAACTATGGTTGTGCACTTGTCAATGCTTCTCTTATCCTGCGCAATAACAAGGCAACGGTCGCACAGGTTAAGGAAGCAACTTGGTATCTTAAAACAACCATTACCCAGTTTAGAACCATGAGCTATCCACTGGGAGACTAAGCGGCTGATAAAACAAAGTCTGCTTTTCGCCTTAGGAAAATAAAAAGAATGCTAATCAAAAAGATTTAGCATTCTTTTTTGTTTTTATTGCTGCCACCAAAGCCGCGGTTCAAATGGACAGACTTTATTATTTAGCAACGTTGACAACCCGAACATATCGATTCTTGGCAATACGATAGTATGTCTTACCCTTAATCCGGTACACTTTGCCGTTAATTCTAATAATACTCCCCTTTTTGAGCAGTTTCTTGGAAACACGCTTGCCTTTGTGATTATAGCAATATGATGCTTTACGCAATTTTACGTAGCGAGATTTGCTTACATTAACTGTAGTTGGTTTCTTGGCAGTCGTAGTATTGCTATTGGCTGGCTTACCAGCAGTGGTGCCTGAGTCAGATAAATGACCGGTCCTTTTATAGTTGGCAATAGCAGTATTAATGTCCGCAACTAATTGGTCTACTTCAGCTTGAGTAACACCGATTCCTTTAGCTTTCATATAGCGATCAGTAAGCGAATAAACTACTTTTTTGTCTGCGCCTTTGACTGAATTATGTTGCCCAATCATTACTAAGTCAGCATATACTTTATTTAATTCATCAACATTAGCATGAGGTACATCTGGATTGCTACTGTCTACTGGATGGAAGTCACTTGATTTTAAATCAGTATTGTCCATAGTATTATTTACAAGAGCTACACTATTACTTGGATAATCCTGTTCATTCCATGTACCAATATTTACATAAGATTCAGCAATCGCTCCACCACCGGCATCAGTTAGATTATTTGCTCCTGGCAAGCCACCGATGATTAAGGTTAAATAAAATGGCTCATTTGGTAAAGAGCTTGCTGGTATAGTGTCATTATATGCGCGTCTTGCAACTTTGGTTCCAGCTGGGTATACCCGTCCAGAGGGACCTTTAAGTGCGTATTTTAATGTACCATATTGAACCCAGACTCTAGTGCCTTGATGATTAGCACTCGCCGTGTAGGTATTTTCTTTAATGATTGAAGTTGCACCAACGCCAGTTAAAGCCACGCCGCATAAGGCAATAGCGATTCTTTTTGCTATTTTTTATCCATTATTATTTCTCCTAACTTAATAGTTTTTTAATTAATTTCATCATAATTCAGCTTTGTGATAATAGCTAGCCTCACTATCAATTTGACTAAAACTATTTAATAGTCATTTCTTTTGAAAAATGAGGTTTCTTGCCGTTATACATCACGTAGACTTCCACTGGGCTCTTTTTAGCGGAGTGATTATAAAGCCGTAAAAGCTGCTTTTCGGTATATTTCTTGCCTTTTGGCTTGTTAATCGTCCCCTTGCCAACCGCTTGAATATGCTTAAAGCCGTGGCCGACACCGGAACTCTTGCGCAAACGGTAATGTCCTAATTTCACGGCAAAGCCCTTGGTGTTACCTGCCTTAGCCAAGATTTGACTGTTATGAATATTTAAGTGACTTAAGTCAACGCTAGTGAGCTGGCGGTCATTGTAAAACATTCGCGTTGAAACATACATTTTTGGCAGTTTCCAGCCGCGTAAGTCCGCAAAGACAAGGCTAGGGCAGTCCATAAACATTTGGCTAATTCGTTCAACTTTACGCGTGTCACAGTTATGCAAATCAACCCTTTTCAAACTCGTGGCACCCATAAAGACGGCAAACATTTCGGTTACATTTTTAGTATTAAAGTGGCTTAAATCAAGTTTAACCAGTTTGTGATTGTCACGAAACATCGAATCCATGTACTTGACATTTTGGGTATTCCAGCCCTTCAAATTCACAGTTGTTAAGGAACTATCGCCGCGAAACATGGCTGTCATTCTGGTAGCACTACCCGTATCTAGATGACTTAAATCCAAACTGGTCAGGTTCGGGTTGTGCGCAAACAGATCCTGCATGTTTTCGACATTGTGTGTATCGAGCTTGCTTAGATCGACTTGGTCCAGATGCGCAAACTTGGCGAACATATAAGACATATTCCTGACCTTGCCCGTGTCAAAACTGCTTATGTCCAGGTTGGTCAAATTAGGGCAGTCATAAAACATATATGACATGCTGGTCACGTTACTGGTATTCCAGTTTTGTAAATTAACCTCAGTCAGATTACTGCCTTTAAACAGATTGTCCATCTTAGTTACATTGGCCGTATTAAAATTGTGCAAATCGAGACTATGCAAGTTCTTAGTTTGAGCAAACATGGCTTTCATATCAGTGACTTTACTAGTATTAAAATTAGCCAGATTTAACTGTGCAATGGCGGTGTTAAGGAACATCCCACTCATATCCGTCACTTGGCTAGTATCAAAATTCGACAGATCAAGCTGTTTGAGGTCACTTTCGTCAAACATCCCGCTCATGTCAGTGACCTTGCTGGTATTAAAGCTCGTAAGATCCAGCCTGGGAGCTTTCACAAGAGCAAACATCCGGCTCATGTCGGTAACATTGGCAGTGTTAAAGTGGCTCAAATCAATCGTCGGCAGTTTGGTGTTGTCAAACATCCGACTCATGTTGGTAACCTTGCCAGTCTCAAAATGACTCACATCTGCACTGGTTAAAGAACTATCATTGGCAAACAAAAATGACAGATCAGTTGCTTGACTGGTATCAACTTGATCTAAGCCCTTAATATCTTGTAACTGGCGGAGTTCCGCAAATTTTGAACTTGAATCAGGAGCCAGTCTAACCGGCGTTTCAAAGACAATATGTTCAATACTGTCAGACCAGATAAATTCCTTTTTAAAAGGCGTACTTGACAACTGACTGGTTTTCGCTGGCGCGCTAATTGTCAATGTTCCGGTGACTAGGTCAAATTTCCAGGTGCAGTCACCGTCTTTACCCGTCCATAAGCCAATATCGGCTGAAGAATTACTTGGACTGCTTGGTGTCGGGCTAGCTGGCGTATCGGCTTTAGTCACCGCAGTTGAGCCGGTTAAACAGAGCAGACTAAGCAAGCCGGCAGTCAGGGCAAGACCGCTCTTTTTGAATTTAGTTAAACTATTTGCTTTCATTTCATGACCTCTTTTCTCATACTCCCATTATAAACCGATTTTACTGGTTAAATTGGTTTTAACGATAAAACTGGCAAAAGCTATAGATAGATAGCGCCTTTTTCTGCACTATCTGTACCGATTGCTATATTTAAAGACATTTAAGTGAGCTATAATAAGCTTAGATAGTAATTTTGTGAGGCTAAAATGATGAAATTAATTAAAAAAATTGGCATTAGTCTGACAGCAGCCTTATTGGCACTCAGCCCGTTGCTTTCAACTTTCAATTACACACAGATAGTACAAGCCGCAAAGAAGGAAACAAAGAAAAGTGAAAGAAAAGTTACCTTAATCACCGATGCACCTATTTTTAATAAATTTGGACATAAAATTAAAAACAATCCAAAGAATGCGAATACTGATTATGACTCTGATGTCAATGGTTATAGATATGTTGACGATGAAACTGCGCTTCCATACTATGGCGCAAGAGAAATCAATGGTCAAAAGTACTATCATCTTGGTAAAGGCAACTATGTTAACGATGCCTATGTAAAAACCGTTAATGGTAAAAATACTAAAATTGGCAAGTTGGTTTTAAGCCATAAATCACTTATTTACACGAAGTCTGGCAAGTCGCAAAAACGGACCTTAGCTACGAATTCAGTTGTCAAATATCAAGGTGAAGTCAAAGAAAGCAAGACTAAGCCGACATTTTACTATAGTAAGTATTTCAAGTCGGACAATCAGGAACACTTTTATTATTTACCCACAGTAAAAATAAAAAATAAAAACTATTTTTCTTTAGGAAAAAACCGCTATATTCTAGCAAATAATGTCGGCAGTATTGATGGCTATATCCTGATTTATAATGGCGTAACTTATGCTACGGTACTCCAAAAGACAAATACTCAAACAATATCTAATAACAGAACTAAGCATACGTTGAACAAAGGCCAAAGAATTAAAGTTGATCTTGCAGTTATTCCATGGGCTGAAGACTTTGAAGGATATATCTATCGCTTGCACGATTATCCTGATGAATATGTTGATGGGAGCTTTATTAAGCTACGAAATTACTTGCCTACAATTAATTATGATGATCTTGCGTATTCCTTTGTAAAGCCAAAATCAACTGAAAATACTAAACTTTATGATTTCTCCGGGATTCCAACTGGTATTAACCTGAAAACTAGTCAACAAAGTAAGCTCAAGGTCGACGGCCTAATCTATTTATGGGTTCCTAGTGAAAAGAAAGCTGAACTATTCTACCACTTTTTAAATCCCGGACCATATTACGAAAATTATGTTAACGATGATGGTACAAAGATTAAGCAGCCAGCTCTTGATCCAAAAACTAACAAGTTATTAATTACAACGGAGCAAAAATTGGTAGCAATTAAGAGTTTTATCAAAGCTAGTGACGTGGAGTTTGACGGTGGTGTCAAATTAAAACCTATTAATACCCCTGAAGAAGCCGAACATGACCAACAAGTAGCAACAACTGCTGACAAAGAGGCTTTTCAAAAGCTCTTTGAAAAGGAAAAGGAGTATGGGTTTGACTATGACTATGGCCGAAAGCTGCTGTTAGAAAATTATGATACTGCCTTGATTAATGAATACAACGTTCTAACTTCTTCCAAAGCGACAATTGCTGAATTAAAACTAGCCGCTTGGTTAGTTGAAACAACTAGAAAGCAGATAACCACTTTGGATTTTGAAGACTGGAGCTAAAATAAAAAACAAGGGTTAATTTACACTATTCGATGTAAATTAACCCTGTTTTTATGCTTTAACTTTTATTTGATTTTAAGTCCTTTTGGCAATTGTGGCCTTTTACCGTTATACATAACATATATTTCCATTGGACTTCTTTTTGCGGAATGACTGTAAAGCTTCAGCAACTGCTTTTCAGTATATTTTTTACCTTTAGGATTGTAAAGCGTACCACTGCCAACTGCTTGAATGTGCTTAAAGCCCTGACCAACACCTGAATTTTTCTGTAAGCGATAATGTCCCAACTTGACAGCAAAGCCTTTTGGATTTCCGGTCTGAATCAAAATGCCCTTGTTTTGCATATTAAAATGGCTCAGATCAACACCTGCCAGCTTTTTGTCACCTGCAAACATTTTATAGGTTTCTTTTAGCTTTGGAGTATGCCAGCCGCGAAGGTCAACTTTGACTAAGTTAGGACAGTTTTCAAACATGCTAGACATTCGGGTAACACGTTTCGTATTCCAGCCTTTCAAATTAACCTTTTCTAGCAAAGTGTCACCACTAAAAATACCCAACATATCTTTTGCCTTGCTGGTCTTAAAATGATGCAAGTCAAGGCTTTTAATGCTCTTGTTGTCAACAAACATGTAAGCAAAACTAGTCACATTTTTTGTATTAAAATTACTAAGGTTTAAGTTGCTGAGCTTTTTACAATACCCAAACATGAATGCCATATCCGTTACTTTACCAGTATTGAAACTACTGAGATCTAGGCTGGTAATGTTGTAAAGAGAGTTGAACATATTATTCATTTTCTTAACATTCTTGGTATTCCAGCCATGGAGATTAAGCTGAGTCAAGGCAGAGCTGCCATTAAACATAAGGTCCATATTAGTAACTTTACTGGTATCAAAATTGCTCAAGTCCAGGCTTGTCACATTTTCAAGCATAGAAAACATATTACTCATATCAGTTACGTTTTTAGTGTCAAAATTTGCTAGATTAAGTTGGTTTACCTGGCTAAAACTAAACATGTTACGCATATTGGTTACCTTGCTGGTATCAAAGTTACTTAAATTCAAAATCGGCATATTGGTTCTTGAAAACATATATGCCATGTTAATTACTTTGCTAGTATTGAAGTTACTCAAGTCTAAGTTTTTAACCTTAGAATATCCAAACATGTAACTCATATCAGTTACGTTAGCTGTATTAAATTTACTTACATCCAAACTGGGAGCAGCAACCCCTTCAAACATCTGGCTCATATTAGTTACTTTACTGGTATCAAAATTACTAAGGTCTACGCTAGTCAGGGAAGAGTCATTTTTAAACAGTTTAGACATATTTACTGTTTCGCTAGTATCAACCTTGTCCAAGCCCTTGATATCCTGCAAATTGGTAAGGTAGGCAAACTTCTCGCTTGAATCAGCCGCCAACTTGACTGGCGTTTCAAAAACAATATGCTGAATATTGGTATACCAATTAAATTCCTTTTTAAATGGTATGTTGGACAGCTGGTTAGCTTTTGTTGATGCGTTAATTACCAGTGTTTTGGTGACTACACTATAAGTCCATTCGCAGTCGCCATCTTTGCCTGTCCAATAGCCAAATTTGGTAGTATCAACGCTTGTGCTTTCTGATGTATCAGCTTTGGCAACAGCCGTTGAGCTAATCAAACAAAGCAGACTAAACACTGCTATTGGAAGACCCAGACTGGCTTTTTTAATTTTAGTTATATTATTCGGTTTCATATCTTAGCCTCTTTTCTCATATCTTCATTATAGCCCGGTTTGCTGGTTAAATTGGTTAAAAGATGAAATTTGCGCGGTAAAAAATGAAATTAACAAAAAAGATTAGACACGGGCTAATAGCAACAGTACTAACAATTAGTCCATTATCGACAGTTTTAGCAGTTTTGACTGCTAATGTAGGCTATATTGATGGTCATGTACAACGATATAACGGCGTTGCCACCGCAACAGTGTTAACTGAGTCATACACAACTTTAATTAACTATTCTTCTTCTAAACGTGCTCTTAAAAAGGGTCAGAAAATCAAAGTTAATCTAGCTGTAATTCCATATGCCAATGATGGTTTTTAAGGATGTATTTTTAAACTACACAACAATCCAGATGAAAGATAAAAAATAGTGCAATTGCATGGCTTTTAAAAAGCAACTAAATAGTTAAAAAATCAATAGCAAAAACTATTGATTTTTTGTTTCCCATAGAAATTAAACGTATTTCTCCTATCTTTATTCAAATTATAATGGTAAGATTATGAAAATTATTAAGGTGGCAAGAGCGGCTTTTGGAACCCTCAATGTAACTTGCACTAATAATATCACTATTCCTAACGTAGGCAGTCACGGATATGTAGTTCTACTTCTTCTAAACATATTTATCAACGTCCGCTGTTGTTTTTTAGCTTACTGCTGCATTTCAAATAGAAAGAGCTGATTAAGAATGGATGAGGTCAATCGAGATAACCTAATTTTGCTTTTAAAACAGGGCATTAAAGATCTGTATGAGTACAAATGTGAGAAGTCAATAAATGGCGCATTGTATATAGCAGTCTATTCTTTTGACGGCTTTATGGATATGGTAAATATACTTGCCGCTATAGGAGCATATTTTAATGTTGATAAGAGAGAAAGTTTTGACGGCGTCCACGAATATGAATATGGCTTTACTATCAATGACTGCAAAGAAGATTTGAGCAAATATGTCTATAAGCCAAATAAGAAGCGTTAAAGCACATGAGCGTCCTAACTATTGGCAAAGTTAGTTTATTTAAGCGTCAGGTTACTATGTAACTTGGTGCTTTTTTATGATTAATTATGGCTAGAAATAAATGGAGATGTAGTTTCTACTTACATTAATCTAGGCGTGACAATTTGCTGGTAAAAGTCATGGCGACCGACACGACCATGCAAAAAATTGCAATCACAAAAATTGAATGCACTTCATATCTTATTAGCACGCCACTAAAGACTGACATAATCGGTCCAATTAGTCTTGTTAAAGATGTTGCGATTGAAGTGATTGTCCCCTTATAACGATTCGGTGTCTTAGACTGAATAACGGTAAAAAAGTTTGCCTGTGACCAAACACTACCAAATGAAACAATCGCATAGCCACAAGTTACCATGATAAATGACTTAACATTCAACATTAATACAAAGCCAAGAGCAATCATAATGCCAATTAATACCAGCTGCAAACCCAACTTTATTTTCTTGTTTAAGCGTAGATAGATAAAATTGCCGATAATACTAGCTATGGCTGCAATCGAAAAGAATACGCTAATCATGTTCACAGAAGTTTTCATTACTTGTCTTAGTAAAAACGTCAGCATTGGAACCACCGTTTGAAAACCAATATTGGCCACAAAAAAGCTTATAATAATCCACTTAATAATGGGCTGCGAAAACAAAAAAGTCCAACCGTTCTTTGCGCTGCTTTTAAAAGATCGCTTATTTTCAAAATAGCCTGGTTCTCTATTTAAGGGTTCGTAGTCTTTGACAACGTAAGTTAAATAGCCGAAACTGAGTGCGTCTAGCAGAAAGCCTCCTGCATAATTAACTAAATTGATTATAATCGCAGCTATTCCCGGCCCAAAGGTTTTCTGAATCGCAGAAATTAGTCCTACTTGTCCAGATACTGTTGACAGTTCATTATTGTCGACAGATTCTGCAATAAAAATTTGATAACCTGTCCATGTAATTAAATCAAAAGTTCCAAATAGAAACACAGCTACTAAAGTCCAAAAAATAGGGATATCTTTGATAATCAACAAGGGGGCACACACGACAAGAATTGCTTGCATGAGTAACGATATCAGCATTACTTTTTTTCTTGGCCAAATATCAAATATTGGTCCAATAGTGAGACCAAACAATGCTGTAGGTAAATATTCCATTGCCGTTAAGAGCCCCATAATAATTGACGAATGAGTTTTTGATAGTAGTAGTAGCGGGATAGCGAAAATATAGAATTGATCACCTAAACCAGAAATAGCGTAACCAATTAACAATCTAGATTTTTGTGATCTTTTCTTCATTTTAGATTTACATATCTTTTCTATGAAACGCTGATTTTTAATCAACGCTATTCAAAGTTATTAGAATTAATTTGCTTAATTCACAACTATTCCAATAATCAAATTTAAATAATATCTTCTTTTTTATTCTCAAGCATTAATTTCCAGCCTGTCATAAAGTGCTGCTCACGCAAAGAACGCAAGTCTTTATAATCGCTTTCCAGACTATCAATTGCGTCTTGTAATTTTTTATTTTGTTTACGCATTTGATTTAGTTCCGGATCATTAACCACACCCTTGAGGTGCATAGTAGCTGCTAACTCACGGCGCTTTTGGTCGAACTCGCCTTTAAGCGTGGCAAGCGCATTTTCATACTTAACCAATTTTTGGTTAATTTTAGGAATTTGATCATTTAACTGAACAAACAATTCATAGGGCATGTTTGATTTAATGCGATTGCATTCTTGGCAAGATAAGATCAAGTTGTCAAAATCGTTATTATGCGATAACGATACTGGGTCCTTATGATCGACACTGCGACCACGCCGACCACAGTATTGACAGCGATAATGATACTTAGCCCGAATACGCTCACGATCAATGTAGTCAACTTCATTTAGTTTAAAATCAACTTTTAGACCAAGTTTTTGCAAGTTTTCCGCAAAAGTTAGTTCCATACTAGGAATAAAGTCAAGGCTGCCTTTCTCACTGTCAATTACGGCTTGATTAAAGTCTGGTCGTGGCAATTGTTGCTGAGCTAAGTCGTTGCCATCATAATCCTGGATAAAAGCTTCGTAGCGCTTGCGGCTTTCTTTTTTAGTAACGAAAAAAGGTGCAGACTGGACATTGTTATCGTTTAGGCCAGTAAAAGTATAGAGTAAGCCCTGCGCAAATATATTAACGGCAACATTGGCAAAATCGGCTGGTTGTTCTCCACGTTGAATACAGAGATCGCAAATACTGGTTAATTGCGGATTAACTAGTCCTTCTTGTTTAAAATGTCTGGAATTTATTCGTAATCCGCATGCACTGCACTGAAATTTCACTTAAAACAGCTCCTTTTGCCCTTAACTCATGTTTATGTTAATTTTACTCAAATTTAGATAATAAAAAAAGACGGATCACTTACATGATCTGTCTTTTTAATTCTTTACTAGCAGATTATTTGTTTTCGTCTGCTTTGGCCTTGTTCAAGAAAGCAACAACTGCTGCTACGTGAGCAACGCGCTTTTTACCGTTTTTCTTGTTCTTAGGTCTTTGGTTTGGTTCACAACCAGTGTTGTAATTTTCACCTTTACGCATAGTACTATACTTCCTTTCAGATTTTCGAAAATCTTATTCAGTTTAACACGTCAGACATAATGAGGCAAGTAACCGTTCATCAGCAGCTAATATTGGGAATCAAACAAAGAATTGTCATTGCAATTCAATATAAATAAGGCTAGCAATGATTAACTCTTGATATTGCTCTTCAATTTAATTATTCGATTACATTTCTGTGCAACCTGCTCATCGTGAGTAACTATCAAGACAGTCTTGCCCGCTTGGTTGAGCTCTAATAACAGTTGAAGGATTTCATCACGATTTCTACTATCTAAAGAACCAGTTGGCTCATCGGCTAAGACTAACTTACTAGGCTTTATTAGGGCACGTGCCACTGCTATTCTTTGCTGCTGTCCTCCAGAAAGCTCATATATTTTATTTTGCTCATATTCAGCTAATCCAACTTTTTTGAGTGTTGCCTTAATTAACCCCAACTTTTCTACTTTTTTCTGGTGAACATATTTTAATGCCAGCATTAAATTTTGCTCAACTGTTTCTTCTTCAATTAAGGCAAAGTTTTGAAAAAGATAACTGATTTTTTCTCTGATAATTTTTTGCGCCAAATTACTATTTGGTTTGACATTAGTATTTTCTTCAAACCTGTATTTGCCATCGTCTATATTATCAATTAGGCCGATAATATTTAATAAGGTACTTTTGCCTGACCCACTGGGTCCGATAATTGCCACCATCTCTCCTTTATCAATGTGCAAATTAAAGTGATCAAATATTTTCTTAGTTCCAAAAGCTTTACTGACATTTTCCAGTTCAATCATGCTAGTCCTCCTTTGAGCAGAAATGACAAGTCCCGTGTTTCAATTATTCGTACTACTAAGTCAAATACTAATAAATCGATTAAAACTAACAAAGCTGCTAATAACAGTGAGATAATTGTTGCCTTTAAATAAACTAAAACCAAAATTTCACTAATACCGAGACAAGAGATCAACAAAATTTCTATTTGATAGCGATCAACTTTGCGATAACCTAATAAACGTTCAACAGCTAGTTTCTTTTGCTTACTTGAGATGATGTATAACATTAGAAAAGTTGTCGTAAATAAATTAATAATAAAAATAGCGATTAAGCCTATTAAGAGTGCTTGTAATCCGCGATATGAAGAATCTAAACTAGTTGTTAGTATTTCGCTTACGGTCACAAACTTTAACCCTAGCTGCTTAACTTGTGCATTTTGCACTGATTTTTCTAATACTCTTTTGGTCTGCTGATTATTTTCAATTTTAATTGGACTATTTTTATCGGTATTACTCAAGAATAAAGACTGTCCGTCTGTTATTCGCGATTCTTCCATGACTTCGATAATGGGATTAACAAATCGCTTTTTTAACCTTACATTGTAAGTAATTGGGCTAATTTTTTCATCGTAATATTTAATCTTTATTTTTACTTGCTCAGGTTTTAATTTTTCTTGTTGTTTACTAGCTAAATCGTTGTACCGATAGCACTGCAAAAGATACCTAATTTGCGAGTTAGCCCTGCGATACTTAATTGGTACTAAAAAAATGTGGGAAGTAGAATCTAAATATTTCTTTACTC
The DNA here is from genome assembly GCF_026535825.1 of Lactobacillus sp. B4026. Lineage (NCBI taxonomy): Bacteria > Bacillati > Bacillota > Bacilli > Lactobacillales > Lactobacillaceae > Lactobacillus > Lactobacillus sp. B4026. The sequence goes on along the minus strand of NZ_JAFNPD010000003.1, from coordinate 64,764 downwards.
GTGGTAACTTGGCATTGATAAAATTACGATTAACAGTCATCATAGCGTATTTGGCTGTTGGATTATGAATCGTGGCTTTTTCGGGTAAGATAGCCTTTGCAGTTGATATTTCGCTATCTACATAATAAACTCCCTTATTTTTAGCTATTGTCTTGAACCAATTGCTCATGATTTTTTCTGCTTGCTTTTCGTTAGTCTGAAAAAAAGAGCTAACAGAATTGACTGTTAGTAACTTGCCTTCTTTACTCCAATCCTGCTGCAACTGATAGTTTGACCTTACAGAAGTAATTGCATTTGAGACATTAACTAGTAAAACTGTTGAAGTAATCGTCATCATGACTTTTAAAATAAAGGCTAATTTAATGCCAAAACCGAAGTGAAAACTCCCCTTAAGCATATCTGCAATTGATAAGTGCTTAATAATAATATAAGTAAAAATATTAACTAATATATACAAGCACAGAATTATTATCTGGCTTAATATACAGCAAAGTAAAAAGCCTTGCGGTTGATAAGAAAAAAGCATGAAAGAAATTAAATCAAGGCCAGTAGCAACAATAAGGATCGTCAAGATACCAAATTTGATCATATCAAATAAAATATCCCTATTATTCCAGCCATTTAACTTTTTAATGCCAATTGTACTTGATTGAGTAATCGGGTAATAGGTATTAACTAAAAGAAAGACTAAAATAGTCAACACCAAGAGAAATCCCAGAATAAGAATGTTTTTCGTAAAATATTCAAACTTATTCCCAATAGTCGGCTTTAGTAACTGCGCCCGGGAAACACCATAAAAACGAGCCAATTTCTTAAGAACAGCTTTTTTACTTGATTTACCAGGAATAATGGTATACACACCATCAACTATTTGCTTTTTTTGAAAATACCTGTCCATACTTTGTAAGATTACTTTATTGTTTTTAGCAAAAACAGGAATTGTACCCTTTTGTGTCAATTTTTTTGTATTATAACTAGCATAAAAGTTCTTCTTGTCGGCCAAATCTATTTGCTTGAGCCGAAAAGAAGTTTTGGGAAAAGATTGTGGATTGACAATGACAGATTTTTCAACTACGTTATTCAGACTATTTGTTGTTAAAATAATTGATACGCCATCTTGCTTGGCCAAGTTTTTAAAAAAGGCCAGTTGATCACTAGGAGTTATTTGGCTGTCTTTTAGATAAATTTGGTATGAAGATTTTGTCTGTCCCATCCGAACTATTTGGTCATAATCTTTTACTTGATAAAAGCTAATAATCATCAGGTAAGTGAGGATTGTGGCAACCATTAAACAGCCAGAAACTATCTTTTTCATCAGGAACCTCCTATAAAAAATAGGTGCAGTTAATAACCAACTACACCTATCAAGATTAATATGAAGTTACGTATAAAATTTAATATACATTCCACCAATAAGACAAGCCTGTTGCAGGTACCTTATGGTATTCTGCATATGCAGTTACTCCTTTTTTTGCTGTACTACGGTGCTCGTCCCCCCTATAAGAAACTGAAGCACTATGCTTTTTACTACCATGATAATATTTCGACCAGCCAAAATTCCAATCAGTACCGTATGTCCAATCGCCACCACCAACATTTTTCGCAAGTACAGTAGAAACTGGCCCTACTCCCAATAAAACTGCAGACATAGTTACAGCAGAAATGGCTTTATTCAATTTCTTTTTATTCATAGTTTTCTTCTCCTTTGCTCTAAATATAAATTTAAAATAATTAAGGATTAGAAACTCATGAATACATGAATCTTAGCATAAATCATTTTATAACATCGCCACGTTTCTATAATATCAAATATCAATTTTATGAAGTTATGCAGTCTGATTTGTATTCATGGGGCGTTGCTATAACTATATAATACATTATATATTATTTTTTGCAAGCGTTTTCTATATTTTTTTATAAATATTTTATGTTAATGTATATAAAATATTAGCTAAAGAGTTTTCCCCAAAAAAAGACAATCAAAACTGATTGTCTCCAACATTGGATTTAAATACTATAACTATACTTTTTAATGTTTATTTATTGTCATTGCGCCGTCAATAACACCACTATCATCTGACAAGCTCATTGCTGCATTTTTCACATCAACAACTAGGTCATTGCCAAGATATTGCATTTCAGCAGGACTAGTATAAATCTTAAGACCAGCATTGTTTTCAACTTCAATTGAGAAATCAGGATCCTGTTTATCCAAAATTACAAATTGGAAACGTGAGCCAGCAGCACAAGAACCGCCAACATCTGAGTATTTGTTTGAACCATCATTCAAAGATAGCAAAACAATTTGACCGTCTTCAACTTGGTTTTTTACTTTATCTGCAGCAGCAGATTTAATATTAACATTAACTGTTTCTGAATTACTCATAATAAAAATTCCTCCTAATCAATGCCTGTTTCCTCAAGTATAGGGTGGAACAAGTTCAGAAGTCAAAAGTTATGTTTATTGGCCCCTTTTATCCGCTATTTATTTTATGGTTTTTTTTCTATCCAAATATTTATATTGCGTATACAGGAAAAAAAGCTCAAAATGGATATAGCAACTATAGATGATTGTAACTTGTGAAAGGGGACATTTTATGACCGTCTTAAAAAAGATCTTTAGTGATAAAATTCTGCAAATTACCGTTGTGGTGACGGTAATCAGTCTTTTCTTTGCTAGACCTCGGCTGGCGGATATTAACTTACACACAATCTTTTCTGTCGCCGCGATGTTAATTATTATTCAAATTTATGCTTACCTGCATGTTCTCGATGTACTAGCTTACAAATTAACTAGTATTGCCGATAACATGCGCAAGCTCAATATCCTGTTTACGCTACTGGCGATTATTTCTGGGATGTTTTTGGGTAATGACATAACAGCGCTTACATTAATTCCCTTGTACTTAAACATTGCTAAAAGATGCGATTTACCGCAAATTCTACCAGTTACCTTAATCGGAATGGGAGCCAATATCGGAGCCGCATTTACTCCGTGGGGTAACCCACATAACATTTTTCTTGTTAGCAAATATTCCGTCACTGCATTAGAATTTTTCTCATGGTCACTGCCATACCTGCTTGCAGCTGTTGTGATTACTTTCATCATTTTTCACTTTATCCCACAGAAAAAAATTCCCGTTCAGGATATCAAACAGATTAATATCAGCGTACGCCCAACTGTGATTACTACCGCAGTTTTTGCTTTATTCTTTTTGGGTGTTTTCAAAGTTATTAACGTTGCAATCCCAATGATTGTAGCAGCTATCTTAGCTTTAATAATTAATCCGCACATTTTGTTAAAAATCGACTACGCCTTGCTGCTAACCTTTACTTGCTTTTTTATTTTTATTAGCGATATCCAGCAGATTCCAATGATTGTTACCCTGATTCACACCATGGTCAACTCTGAGACATCTACCTACTTTACTTCTATTATCTCTAGTCAAATCATTAGCAACGTTCCAGCAACCATTTTAGTCGGTAAGTTTACCACATTTGCCAAAGCCCTCTTTTTGGGGTCAAATATCGGTGGCTTCGGTTCACCAATTGGTTCTATGGCCAATATGCTTGTTTTAAAAACTTTTACTCAAAATGCAACTGTTTCCCGCAGTGAATTTTTCAAAAAATGGCTATTAATGCAATACGCCGGTTTAATCATCTTGACACTAATTGGCTGGGCATTGATACTACTATAAAACTTAATAATTATTAAAGCTTTACCTGCAAATGCTGCTAAAGCTTTTTTTAATACTCAAGTTTAACTTTATCAGTTATAATTGAATAAACATAAGGAGGAAAAATTATGTCAAATTCAACTTGGTTAATAATAATTATTGCGATTATTGTTATCCTGCTCATCGCAATTTATATTGCAATCTATAACGGCTTACAAAAAGCTAAAGTTTACACTGACGAATCTTGGAGCCAGATTGATGTGCAATTAAAACGGCGCAACGATTTGATTCCTAATTTAGTTGAAACTACTAAGGGCTATGCCAAGCATGAAAGTGAAACTCTGGAAAGAGTTGTTCAATTGCGGAACCAGTTGACTGCTATTCCAAGTGATGATCATGCCCAAACGTTAAAGGTTTCTAACCAAATTTCTGATACTTTGAGATCAATCTTTGCTTTATCGGAAAATTATCCTGATTTAAAAGCTAACCAGAACTTTGCTCAACTGCAGGAAGAATTAACCAACACTGAAAATAAAATTGCTTATTCACGGCAACTTTACAATTCATCTGCAGCTCTTTACGATCAAAAGTTGTTAACTTTTCCTTCCAATATCGTTGCTAATATCCACGGATTCCGCAAAGTTGATTACTTACAAACGAGTGAAGCTGAAAAAGAAGTACCTAAAGTTAAATTCTAAGCAATAGGTCAATTTTATGTTATTTCAACAAATTGCCAGCAACAAACGCAAAACTACTGGCATCTTGATTTTATTCGTCATTATTCTCGCCCTAGTTGGTGCAGGATTAGGTTTTATCTGGGGCAATCGACCTTTATTAGGGGTAATTATTGCGCTTATTTTTAGTGCGATTTACATGTTAATTGTCTTGCCTAATCCCGCTAATATGGTTATGAGTCTAAATCATGCCCAAGAAATTCATGAACAAGATAACCCCGTTTTATGGCACGTTGTTCAAGATATGGCGCTAGTCGGCAAAGTACCAATGCCACGCGTTTTTATTATCAATGATCCTAGTCCTAATGCTTTTGCAACCGGCCGGGATCCAAACCATTCTGCAGTTGCCGTCACCCAGGGCTTACTTGACATGATGAATCGCGAGGAACTTGAGGGCGTTTTAGGTCACGAAATCTCACATATTAGAAATTATGACATCTTGGTTTCCACTATTGCAGCCGTACTGGTTGGTGTCATTTCATATTTATCAGGCATTGCTAGTCGCTATATTTGGTGGATTGATGATGATCGCGACAGTGACAACGATAATGGCAATACTATTGTCGTTATTTTCAAAATCGTGGCGATCATCTTTGTACTTATTTTAGGACCTATTTGTGCCAGTCTTGCTCAGATGGCTTTATCACGCAACCGTGAATATTTAGCAGATGCTTCTTCAGTTGAGTTGACCCGTAATCCTCACGGTTTGATTTCTGCTTTGACAAAAATTGACGGTTCTGACCCCATGAAAGCTGCTGATCCAAGTAGTGCTGGCATGTATATCGAAGATCCGCTACGTAAAAGACATGGTCTTACCCACTTATTCGACAGTCACCCGCCTACAAGTGACCGAATTAAACGTTTGGAAAAAATGTAACTTAAAAAGGAGCGCTCTGCAAAATAGTCCGCTCCTTTTTTGATAAAAATATTGCTCTTACTTTAAATTGATATTGGCCTGTCTAAACAATTCCGCACGCATTTGTACCGGCGTTTCATGGTAATATTCATTAAATTTTTTGTAAAAGAACGATTTACCATTATAACCGACCCGCGCAATGATTTCTTTAACCGAAATGTCAGGCCGAGCAAGCAAATTGCGTGCCTCCTGCATGCGGCGTTCATCGACATGTTCAACAAAGCTCTTACCAGTTTTTTGCTTAACTAAACTGGAAAAGTAATTCGGGTTGAGTCCAAAGTGTTCTGCTGTTTCATTTAAAGTAATATCAGTATAGTTTGCATCAATGTAACGTTCTAACGCCGTTTGCGCAAACTTATGTTGATTAGCTGGCGCTGTTTCCAAGTCTTGATTTCTAATTGCCGTAATCACAAGTATTCGCAATTCTGCGGCAATAATACTGCGCGTAAAAAGATTGTGGTTTAAATATTCATCAATAACTTTTTTCATTAACTGACTCGGGCGCGACATTTGTGAGCAGCGCAAACTTAATAGTCTCTTAGTCTTGAGAATTTGAACAAGCTGTTCGGCTACTTTTTGTTCACGTGAATTGAGCGTTGCTTTTTCTCCCAAAAAATCCGCGCAATTAACCTTTGAACTAAATTCTAATTTGACCAAAAGATCATTTTTCCCTTGTTTTTCGACCTCATAGCCACATTTTTCTTGCAAAAACAGCAAATTACCCGCTTTTAAAGTTAAGTTTTGTCCGTTAATTTTAGTTTTTGCCATGCCTTCAGCTTCGTACAGAATTGTGGGATTGCTGGTTTGGTACCGGTGAATACCCGTATTATGATTTTCAAGGTAAACCCTAAACAGGTTAAAGGCCTTGTTTCCGGGCTTTAACCGGACTTCATTCGTATCCGCATTAGTTGAATCCAATACACTTGCCAAATATTGTTCTAGCTTAACTGCTGCCATGATGTCACCTTCTAATTAGTAATTTATTTTCATGATTTTATTATATAGCAAAAAGCGCCGCTATTTATATGTTTTTAACATCTGTGATAGAAGTTGAGCCTTAAGTGCTATTAACGACGCCTAATTTGCCGCAACTAGACAAGAAAATTGCTTTTATGTATAATTGACCTGAAATATTGGGGTGCCATCTTGGCTGAGAATATACCCACTGAACCTGCTATGGATAATGCCAGCGAAGGGAAAAGCACTGAATTTTAACGTCGCCTGGCATTATGCCATGGCGACTTTTTTAGATTGGTTAAAAAATTGCTGAAAACTAAAAACCTTACTTTTTCATATGATGAAAAAAAGCCTATTTTGCAAGATGTTAATCTTAATATCCCGACGGGCAAATTTTCCTTATTAATCGGGCCAACAGGTTGCGGTAAATCGACGCTATTAAAAATTTTAGCTGGCCTTTATCCTAAATATGCTGGTAAAGTTAGCGGAACTGTTGATCTTAATGGGCTTAAGAGTGCAATGATGTTTCAAAATGCTGGCGAGCAATTCACAATGGCAACACCGCGTGAAGAGATCATTTTTGCACTTGAAAACCTGGAAATTGACCGTGAGCACTACTCAAAACGATTGCAAAAAGCAACTTCTTTTGCCCAGATCGACCAGCTGCTTGATCAAAAAATCAATACTATGTCTGGCGGTGAGCAGCAACGAGTAGCTCTTGCTGTTTTAATTGCAATGGATGTCGATCTTTTTCTGCTTGATGAGCCTTTTGCAAGTTGCGACCCTGCTGCCCGCCAATTTTTAATTAAAAAGTTGGCTCATCTTCGTGACTTAGGAAAAACAATTATTCTAAGCGACCATGTTCTAGCCGATTATGAGGGTATTTGTGACTGTTTGTTTAAATTTACCGGTCACCAGGTTACTGCCTTAAGCACTGCCGAAAAAAAGCAGCTTCTTCAGCAAAATGACCACCACGAGCATTATTCTTTTGCCCTACCAACTAATGAAACAAGCTGCTTTGAACTTACTAATACCTTAATTAAGCAGAACCGGTTACTGCTAAAGCAGGAGCACCTAAAGATTGTGGCAGGCAAAGCCACCCTAATCACTGGCCCTAATGGTGTGGGGAAAACATCGCTTTTCAATGCGCTAACCAAGATGCTCACATACACTGGTAGTTTGACTTACCGCCAAAAAGAAATTCGCAACTTACGCATGCGAAAATATTTGCGTCAAGTCGGGCAGATATTTCAAAGTGCAAGTGATCAATTTATTAACGTTTCCGTTGAAGATGAGCTTAACCTAAGTAAAAAAATGCGCACTAGCAACTTTTATTCCGATCAAAAAATTGCGAAAGAGGTGAAAGACCTTGATCTTGACCAGACACTAGACCAAGTCGTCTACTCACTTTCGGGCGGTCAACAAAAGAAATTACAAATTTTATTAATGCTAATTGCTGATCAAGACGTTTTATTAATTGATGAGCCCTTAAGCGGCTTAGATCACCAATCGGCACAAAAAGTAATGGGTCTGTTGCGCGAAAGCCAGGAAAAAAGGGGGCAGACACTTCTGATTATCAGCCATGAACTAACTAATTTGGCAGATTGGTGCGATTACCACCTTGTATTTGACCAGCAACAATTAACATACGTAGACAAGTGAGGCTAGTTATGAATCCCAGTTTTAAATTCATTGTCGCTTTAATTATTTCGGTTGAAATATCTTTTAAAACCAGTCTAATTACCAATGTGCTAATTATCGGCTTTTGCACGTGCTATTTGCTTTACTGCCACATGAAAGTTAAAAATCTCCTGTTAACTTTTACCGTGCCGTTAATTGCGGCCTTTACCGTGTTTGCCACACTCTACTGGTTTGCACCTCAGCCCAATTTAACCAACGCTTTAAGTCTTTCTAGCAGAATCTACGTTTACACGCTGACAATCTGCTGTGTCGCCCAAAAAACTAGTGCCGAAGAATTGGCACGTTCATTTGAACAAAATTTTCATTTACCTAGCAAATTCGCATATGGGGTCCTAGCAGCACTCAACATTATTCCACGCATGCAAACTGCCGTTAAACAAATTCGCACAGCGGCAATGATGCGTGGCGTTTATCTTAGTTTTTGGTCTCCCGTTCTCTATTTTAAGGCTATCCTAGTCGCGCTTAATTCGGCCGAAAACTTGGCACAGGGAATGGAATCGCACGGCTTTCGCGAAGATGCCAAGCGCTCGGTCATCGTGGCTGTTCCCGTTAAACGCAGTGATTGGTTATGGGCCGCGGGTCTTTTATTAGCCACTAACATTGCTTTATTTACATTAAAATAATAAAAGAGCGGCAGTGATGTTTTAACCACCACTGCCGCTCTTTTTAGCTAGAGTTTATTTTGCCAAAGTATAACCTTCGACTTTTGCCTTAATTCCTTTATCAGCGCTAAAGAAGATTTGCGGTTGATTCTCGGTATAATAACGCTCTGAAAAGACCAGTTCACCATCATTTAAGAAGAACTCAATCGAACTCGTATCAATGAAGATATGCAGTTTTAAGCTTGCGCTAGCTTGGAGACTGCCATAGCGTTTGTCATCCCCATCAGGTTTATCAGCGCGGATAACCGTTACTTGCCCAGTTTTTTTACTCCAAGTTAATGAAACCAAATCTTGCTGTTTGCTCTCGAGCGTAAAACTAATTTCATTACCCGACCAAGATGACGTATCGGCTTCAAAAAGCAGTTCACAATGCTGCGAATCCGGCGTCGTGACCTCAAGGGATGTTACCACTCCCTCTTCAGCCATAATTTTTTCAGTTCGCAAACTCATTAATTCAGCAATCGGCTTCATATACAAATGACCAGAAGCATAACTTAATTCCCGTGGAACTGTCAGCGCACCCGACCAGCCGTCGGCTTGTTCCGGAAAGTTGGCATTCCACATATCCATCCAGCCAATCAAAATCCGCCGATGATCTGGGGCAAGCATTGTTTGGGCCGCATAAAAATCATGTCCATGGTCTAATTCTGTAAACGCCCCGTGAGCAAATTTGTTCTGCTGATAATCCATTTTGCCACTAAAATAGCCAGTTTGAAACTCGTTTAAAAAGCGTAAACCATCGGGTTCGATGCCTTGCGGCGAACACAATAAAATGTCGTGGTCTCCTAGTGTAAATAAATCGGGGCACTCCCACATAAAGCCCTCTTGCGCACTAGTTTGTGCGTTAGCAATTGGTCCCAAATATTCCCAGTCGAATAAATTTTCAGAGCGGTAAGTTAACGCCCGTCCTAAGCCATTTGCCGCCTGACTGCCTAAAATCATGTAATAATACTTGCCTTGGCGCCATACCTTAGGATCACGGAAATGCTGCGTATTATCAGCCGGAGCAGCAGCAATGATTGGATTATGAGCATCTTTTTTAAAGTGAATGCCATCATCGCTATACGCAATATTTTGCGTTTCAGTAAACTGCGTATGATCATTCAGGTCATGATATTGGTGCCCTGTATAAATCAAATACAGCCGACCATCTTTTTCAATCGCGCTACCTGAAAAACAAACATTTTGCTCGTCATCGGGTGCTAGGGCAATCGGTAATTCTTCCCAGTGCACTAAATCGCGACTGCGATAATGTCCCCAGTGCATCGGCCCTTTTTGTGCGGAATAGGGATAATACTGGTAAAAAAGGTGGTAATAGCCTTTAAAAAACGAAAAGCCATTCGGGTCATTCATCCATCCCCCCGGCGTAGAAACATGATACTTGAGGCGATAGCGCTCATTGGTAACTTTAACAGCTTCAGCCATTGCAAATTCCTTTCTAATCTAGCGGAATATCTTAATCACTGTCATTAAAACAGACTTTTTCATGTGATACAAACAATACAAAAGAGGCGCAGAAAAACTGTCCTCTTTTTTGCTTAAGAATTATTTGTTTAATTCAATCATCAAGTTCCCGTGGCTTACCTCGGTTGCCGTGTTTTTCACATTAAAGCCCTTCTGATAGTCTGGGAACAACACCAGTACGGTCGTTTGTTTACCCGCATCTTTAATTGCCTGCAAGTCCATTTTGGCTAGCGGATCACCCGCTGCAATATCTTGCCCGTCTTTAACTAAAACGGTGAAGCCCTTGCCTCCTAAATCCACGGTATCAATTCCCATATGTAGCAAAATCTGAACCCCGTTTTCACTTTCAAGCGTAATAGCATGCTTAGTTGGAAAAACAGAGATCACTTTACCACTAACCGGGGCAAAAACATCCCCTGTTACCGGTTCAATAGCAAAGCCATCACCAACGAGTTTTTGCGAGAAAGTTTTATCATTAACCTGCGTCAGTGGTAAATATTCACCATCAACAGGTGCTAAGACCGAATTGTCATCAGTTGGTACAAGAATTTCACTTTCCTTATGGTTAACCCGGCGCTTATTTTCCGGCAAGATTGGCCTAAATTTATTCCAAATTAAGATAAAGAAGATTGGCAAAATAAAGGCAATCAAGTTCCCAATAATATATGGGCCAATTGGCCGAGCAACGGTTAAGCCCGGAAGAACGGTCAGGCCTTGTGCTAATCCCTTAACATTGAACAGTTTCATGTAGACGCCGCCAAACCCGGCTCCGATAAAGGAGCAAACAAATGGCACAATACTATATTTTAAGTTAACAGCAAAAATGGCAGGCTCTGTTATTCCGACTAGGGTTGGAATAAAACTGGAAATCGCAATATCGCGGTCCTTAGATTTTTGCTTTAAAATCAGGTACATTCCAATACAGCCACCACCTTGGGCAATAATTGAAACGGACCAAATAGGTTGAATATAATCAAAACCGGTTTGAACAATCAGATTAGCTTCAATTCCCTGAATTGCTTGGTGTGTACCGGTAACTACTAATGGCTGCAAGCCTGCCGCAAAGACAAAGGCACCAAAAGCACTCATCTTCATGTAAAGGAAGTTGATGACGCCGCCAAGGACATCACCAATCCATAAGCCGAGCGGGCCAAAGAGCAAAAAGAGTGACAAGTTAGCTGCAAGCAGTGTGATCATTGGCACCAAAATATATGAAATCATTTCTGGAACATACTTTTTAGCCAGCTTTTCGACCTTGGCTTGGAACCATGCCGTCAAAATTGCAGCAAAGACACCACCTTGAAAGCCAACCGCCGCAATTTTCAATCCGAACAGGTTCCAGTATTCCGGATGAACTTTTCCTAAGACAAAAGCGTTACGATCAGCCAAATCTGGCGATATCATTACAAATCCAACTAGAATACCCAAAATTGGGTTGCCGCCAAACCGCTTGGTTGCCGAATACATTACTAAGACCGGTAAGATCTTGAAGGTTGTCGCAATTACGTTTAGAAACTTGCAAAAATCACCAACATAGACGCTCTGCTCGGCCAGCGATTTGGTCATGCCGAACATCCCTGGAGTTGCCAGTAATGAGCGCAAGCCTAAGATCATTGCCGCACCGATAAAAGCCGGAATTATTGGGATAAAGATATCACCAAAGACCTTAAAAGCCTGTTGAAATTTATTTTTATTTTGCGCCCCTTCGTCCTTAATTTGATCAACAGAGACCTGTTTGGCACCGGAAACTTTAACAAACGCGTCATAAGCATTTTCCACAGCACCAGGGCCAAAAACTATTTGCAATTGACCGCTATTATAGATAACGCCTTTTGTTCCCTCAATATTATTTAGTGCGTCTTGATCTGCTAGATTAATGTCCTTCAAAATAAGACGCAAACGAGTAACACAATGCGTTGCACTAACAACATTATAGGCGCCACCAACATCTTTTAGGACCTCGCGGGCAATCTTGTCATAATCTGCCATTAGTCTTCTCCTTTTTATTTTTGATAGTCATTTGAAAATTCACTTTCTCGCAGCTTGAGCCGGCCATTAGTGACCGTTACCGCCAATTCTCGACCGAATTTATGGTAAACGCGTGCGTTTAATGCCACCCCGTCAAGATAGATAGTCAAGATATTATCATCCACAATTAGCTTCAGATCATAATCATGGTTTGCTTTGAGCTTGATTGGCCGGTCAAGGCCCTTATCCATCATCTGGTACCAGCGATAGCACGGATTCTTATCAAGCGTTAATTGCCCTTCATCCAAGTTAAACCTAAATTCGTAAGATTCATCAGTTGCAGGATTTTGATACAGCCGAATTGAAAAATCACTAACCGTTTCATCAAAGTTAATCGTACTGTGAAAGTAGAAATGCTCACCGGTATTATGAATTAAAACTTGCTTTTTCAACGTATCAACTGCTGTTAGTTCTTGATTTCCAAGCTTCTTACGTGAAGAAAAGGCCGCACAAATTTCTTCAATTGGTCGCACGCCCAACGTATTGTCCGAGCGCTGATAAATTTCTTGCGGGACAAACGTACCGCCCCATTCATAATTATTCATATCATCGTTTGCTTTTTTAGTTGGTACCCAGCCAAACAAAACTCGGCGCTTGCCGTCAAAAGCTGTTCTCGCAGCGTAATATGCCCGTCCATCAAAGGCCTCATCTTTGGGCTTAAGCCAAGGACCGGACAAAGACTTGCTCATGCGGTAAAAGACCTTATTTTTAACGCTGTATTCGGAATAAATTAAGTACCACCAATCACCCATCTTAAATAGCTGCGGCATTTCAAACATGGTGTATAAATTAGGGGCCCAAAAATCGCCCTTAAATTGCCAATTAGTTAAATCAGGTGAAGTATATTTAACTAGCCGTCCCGTTAGCCGGTGCTTGTCCTGACCTTTGCGTGCACCCAAGATTAACAGGTACTCTTGGTTTTCTTCGTCCCAAATCACGGCAGGATCACGCCAATTGCGATCGTCATAACCCGGCTGCGGTTTCAGTTGTAAAGCGTTAGCTGACTTAGTCCAATGAACAAAATCGTTACTTGTCGCATGTAATAAAATCTGTGACGGTTTATTTGCTTTCAAAAATTCCTTATTGTAGCCGGTATAAAAGGCGTGAATTGTTCCCTTGGCCTCAAAAACCGATCCAGCATAAATAAACTGATCCCAGTCCTGATCACTACCTCTTTTAAGCACTTCACCAAAATCTTGATAATGAACAAAATCCGTTGTTGTTGCCAGCGACCACCCGAAGGGATCCGTAATCGGGCCATTTATTCGTTCATCACGTTGGTGGTAAATATAAAATTTCCCGTCTTTGGCGTAAGGCATAATATCGCCAACCCACACATCCTTAGGCTGATAATATATTTCATGTTTATTAGTTGCTTTTTTCTCCATCAATCTATCTCCTTGTTAGCACTTTCATTCTCTTGTAATATAGTGCAACCCGTTACATATGTCAACCGGTTACATAAAATTACTAAAAAAAGCAACGGCACTTTCTGCTCGTTGCTAGTTAGACTGTATGCCCAGTAAATAAGGTTACTGGTAGTTTTAATTGATCTGTTTCTTTTTGACCGTTTATTTCATTTATCAGCTTTTCAGTAGCGGTCCGTGCAATTTGTTCAATCGGCTGCCTAATTGTCGTCAAGCGCGGATTATATAAGAGCGTCTCTTTTGCCCCATCAAAACCAATAACTTTAACATCGTCAGGAACTTTTTTATGGTGTGTTTCCAAGTAAAAAATAGCCAATGAAGCCAATAAATCGTCCCCAGCAAAAATACCGTCAATTTGGGGGTGGCTACCTAAATAATCCTCAATAATTTGCCGTTTTTGGTCTGCCGCTAACACAAACGGTACCTCCAAAACATGCGACTCTAGGCCGTATTTTTTCATTAAATCCCGGTAAGCCACTGTTCGCTCGTTTGCCGGTAACTTGATTGAACTATCACCCCGGATATCAAGTATTTGTTTACAGCCACGGTCAATTAGCAATTGGACGGCCATTTGACCACCAGCATAATTATCACAGGACACCGTTGCCGTATTCTTTCCTAAATCACGGTCAATTGCTATTACCGGCAATTTCGTGTTCTTATAGCCATCAATATGCTTATTATGCGTACCAACAATAATGCCGTCTACTTGATTCTTTTTGAGCATCGTTAAGTAGGCAATTTCTTTTTCCGGATTATTTAGACTATTGCACAATAAAACTTTATACCCCTGATTTGACAGTAAGTATTCAATGTCCTGAATCAATTCCGCCTGAAACGGATGCACATTTGAGGGAAAAATTAGGCCAACCGTATATGTTCTTTTCTTATATAAGGCTCTTGCTAAGTCATTGGGATAATATTCCAGCTTTTTCATTGCCGCCTGCACCTTATCCCGCGTTTCTTGGCTAATATATCCCCGATTATTTAAGACCCGGGATACTGTTGCAGTAGAAACATTAGCCTCCTGCGCGACTTCACGAATTCCGACTTTTTTCATACTAAAACCTATCTTAATTTAAATTTTGACTTCTTTTTTTCGGCAAATTATCGAGCCTGAAAAATTAGCTTTTTGGCCCCAATTTGTCTTATTTATGGTATGGGCTGCCACTATTAATCATAAAGCAGCGGTAAATTTGTTCAATTAGAACCACTCGCATTAGTTGATGGGGCATTGTTAGCTTTCCAAAACTCAATAATTCATCCGCACGCTTATTCACAGCCTGACTTGTACCAAGACTGCCACCAATGACAAAAGTTACGTCAGAGTGGCCGTAAGTAGCCAAATCCTTTAATTCCTGTGCAAATGCTTCACTAGTTCTTTCTTTGCCCTTGATTGCAGTGACATAAACATATTCTTTGTCCTTTATTTTATTAAGAATACGCTGACCTTCAAGTTCTTTAACCTTTTCTTGTTCAGCAGCACTGAGTTTTTCTGGTGCTTTTTCATCAGGTACTTGCACTAACTCAACTTTAGCAAAACGACTGAGCCGCTTTTGATACTCGGCAATCGCGTCTTTAAAATATTTTTCTTTTAACTTACCTACACAGACGATTTTGATATTCATGTTTTCTATTTTATCCCCTAATTCTCATTGTTTCCACCTTGTTTTTCCACAGTTGTGCACAAGCAAAAACTACATTTTGTGGTCATTTTTGTAAACAGGCGGATAATTTGTGTTTGTAAAAAATATTTCTAAAAAACCCGCTGAAATTACCCACATGTACACTTTTCACAGTTAACATTCACAAACTTTACCCGTAAAACACTGATTTGACGCTTTGAACAATTGTTTGAATTATCAACTTTTTACTAGTATTTACACACAAGTCACAGTTTTTCCACAATAAAACGAAAGCACTTTACCCCACTTTATGCACAATCCACAAAGTTTTCCACAGTTATCAACAAGAAAAAAGCAAGTCTTTTTTTCTTGACAGACATAAAAGACGAACTATTTAATGTTTCTCATCATTTTTATTAGCAAAAAGGCCATACTTGTAGCTAAAATCGCCAAGTATAGCCTTTTTTATCTTCAATTAATGAATATTATCCAGATTAATTTGCTTCAAGTTTTGCATGTAAATTAATTTCTTTTCCACCGCGGTTAACCGTTAAAGTCACCGTATCACCGATTTTATGATTATACAAAATGGTGTGTAACGATGCAACATCAGTAATAACCTTATTGTCAACTTTTATTATTACATCGCCAACTTTAACTCCTGCATTAGCTGCCGCACTATTTTTATTCACACCCGCAATGTAAATGCCGCTCTTCAAGTTGGACTTAATATTGAGGTGTTTACGGTAGCTTGAAGGAATTCCTTGCAGTGCAATTACCTTGATCCCAAGCTGCGGCCGGACAATTTTACCCTTCTTTACCAGTTGGTTAACAATGTTCACAACCTCATTAGACGGAATAGCAAAGCCCATTCCTTCAACGGAAGTCCCATCACTTGATTGCGATAGTTTCATTGAGTTGATTCCAATAACCTGACCAGCGGAGTTAACCAGTGCCCCACCGGAATTACCCGGATTGATTGCGGCATCAGTCTGAATAACTGTTTGCTGGTTAGCCGATGAAGAGGTAATACTACGCGCTGGTGCCGAAATAATCCCCTGAGTGACTGTGGATGCATATTCGCTTCCTAATGGTGAGCCAACCGCAATAACTGTTTGCCCTGCTTGCAGACTCTTGGAATCGCCAAATTCAGCCGTTTGCGTTACGTATTGCCCATCAATTGCTAAAACAGCTAAGTCAGTCGTAGCATCGGTTCCGACAATTCTAGCGTTCACGGTTTTACCGTTTGACAACATAACCTGAACTTTATCACTGCCAGAAACAACGTGATTATTAGTAACAATGTAGCCTTTGTTATTTGACTTCATGTAGATAACACCTGAGCCTTCACTGTATGTTTGCAGCCGGCCCTTGCCTCTAGCATTATCATCTTTGTCATCACCGAAAATATCAAAGATCGAATTGCTGCTGCTACTTGATTGTCGTTTCAAATTAATAACGGAAACAACAGCACCCTTCACGTCATTATATGCCGGCGTCATTACACCACTAGTTTTTGCACTATTTTTTGATGTTTTTGCACTATTAGAACTAATAGTCGTCTGTGCATTATTATTCAGATTTGCATTGTTAATTTGATCCAGGGCAACATAGGAAGCGCCGCCCCCAATTAAACCTGCGACAACACCAACAATGGCAGTTTTAACCAGACCATTTTGCTTGCGTCCAGAATTTCGATTGTCCATTTGTAATCTCCTTTACATATCTTTGTTTAGTATACTGAAAAACATGTGCTTATTTTTTTAAATTTGTTCTAAATTAGTCGGCTCGTCTGGATCCGTTAACATAATTTTAACATCACTTGGTAAATTAGCATCGCCATTGACTAGGATTTGCTTAGCGGCATCGTAGGCCAACTTAGCTGTATTATTGTGCTGACTGCGGTGTGCTAAAAAAATATGTTTTGTTTTATTAGAAACCACATCAAGTAGTGCTTGCCCCGCATCCTCATTGGATAAGTGGCCGACATCAGACAAAATTCGCTGTTTTAAAGACCATGAATACGGACCATTACGGAGCATCATATCATCATAATTAAATTCCATCATATAAGCATCGGCATCTTCAATTACCGCTTTGACTTTTTGCGATACATAACCTGTATCCGTCAAAAAGGCCATCCTTTTGCCAGCACTAGAAAAGACGTAATACTGCGGTTCCGCAGCATCATGGCTAGTGGCAAAAGCAGTTACGTCAAGATCACCAAAAGTCTTCGTTTGTCCGGGTTCAATAATATTCATTTGCTGGACGGGAATTTGACCAATTTTGTGCGACTCACTTAAATATTCCCATGTTCCACTGTTGGCAAATGCCGCAATTCTCGGATAGCGGCGCATTAATACCCCAAGTCCTTTACTGTGATCAGAATGATCATGGCTTAAAAAGGCCATATCAATGTCGTTAATATCAACTCCTACTTCTCCTAATAACGTTTTGATTTTCTTACCAGATAAGCCAGCATCCATCAGGATTTTATGCTGGCCAGTTTCAATCAAACTGGTATTACCAGTCGATCCACTAGCTAAAACAGAAACCCGCACACCAATTTTCCCTTTCTAATTTTTCTGGACATTATACGAGCCACTCTGCAAAATTTGCGCTGTAAAAGCATTAACCCGTTTAACCGTAATATTTTTGGTTGCTTTGCTTTCGACTAAAATCAACCAGGTAGGAAGCATTATGGTGCTGCCACGTACTTCAGTCAATTTAGAATAGCCCAATTTTACTTGAATTACCCGCGAGTTATTACTGATTTCACGGTCAGTATACATGGCCTTCACGGCATGCCACGGGCTAATAATTAGTTGCGATTCACGCACAGAACTAATCGGTCCCATGTAAGAAAGCGTGTAATTAGTAATCTGATTATTATGCACATTAATCGTCAATTGTGCATCACCATCATAAATTTGACCATAAGACGTCTTTTGCACATAGCAGTAAGTATCATCCCCCGACATACTTTGGTCGTACACAAACTTTTTCCCATAAGGAACATTTTCTGGGTCATTTTTAAAATCTTCTAGCTGCTGCAAGATTTTTTTCCGATCACCATTGAGTAGTACTACAGCCTTCGGCGTACCCGTTAAAGAATTGTCCGCTTTTGAATAATGGGTTGTCACTTGCGTTAAGCCATTAGTTTTACGGGAAAGATAGTCCCGATTTTTGGCTGCTAAATAATAGCCTGACTGCTGCTTATGTGACAGATGCAGGGGCAGGTCAATTCCATCTGCCCGCATTTCCGCTCTAATACTGGTGGAAGTTGTTCCTGCAGTCGAACTTAGACTAATCGGTGAGCGCCAGATTTCGATTCCTAGGTAAAGGTCAATTAATAGGAAAACAACGAAAAATAGCCATTCAATTCTTTTTCTATCCATAATTACTTACCTTCTCCCTGACTTTTCACCGCTAGCTTATTAAAATCTTGCTTTTCCCATTCTTGCGCACTCTTCCACTGGTCGTAGGCTTTAATGTAATATGTTGGAATCAAGTTGACCAAGCTATCATGACTATGATCTTTTTCAATTCGATATGCCACAATTATTCGCTGAATTTCCGTCTTTTTTAAACCGGCATTAATCAGACGCTGGATCACCGTGCCAGTAGCAGGCAGTGTCCGTGTTTGCCCATCAAATGGAATAGGAATTTGCAGTTCTAAATTACTAAAGGCAACTTCTTCGGTATCTTGCGTCAATTTCGTGCTGACCTGAGGACTGTGTTTCCCCATGAAAACAGGCATGCCTTCAATGTAATTGCTATAGCTTAGCTTGTCCTTGGTTGTATCAAAATAGCGCAGATCCTGCTCACTTAGTCCTAATTTATGCACATACTCGACGCTATCAATCAAGCGGTCATTTTCACTTAAATTTTTCTGCTTTTCATAACGGGTATAAAGCATGTCATGCCGGCCAGCTTTAGTATCGGGCACCCGCAATTTGGTGTAATAATTGAGTGAATACGTGGTCCACCCTTTTTTATTATTGCTCGAGGTAACATTTGCCGTACCTAGTAAGCGCGAGACAAAATAAGAATCAGTCTGGGTGTTGGTCAAGTAACTATAAACCCGCCAGTTTTCAGGTTGATCATAAAAAGTTTCGTAACTATTTTTCATCCGCACAAATTTAACCGGTTTTTTAGCTCGTGACTTAGCGGCATATTCGCGCAAGCGATTAAAGTTGGCATTAGCTATCTCAACGCGATAGATTGTTGTCGTTTTGTCATTGCCAAGGTAAAGAACATCATTACTTGGCGAGATAAACGAGCGCCGAAATGTTTGATCCGTACTTTTTAAATTTTTCTTCGTAAACAAATTCACACTGACTTCATTAGGGAAAGTCAACTGTAAATACTTAGGGTCATTGAGCATCGCTTCATATTCTTTTTGATTAGAGCTAACTTCCCTAATGTTTTTATATTTTACTTCTTTTAGGTCTTTGATATATTCGAGTGGTAAATTCTTTTTAGCATCATATAAGCGGTATGGCTGCCCATTTTTAAAGCCATAAGCACTGGTCGGCAAATAAAGATTATAGATGATCCGGCTTCGACGACTGCGTGAATTTTGACTAACATTATTAGTCTGATCAATTCGGCTAAAATACTGATCATTGGTCATAATAAAAATCCACAAGACGATTGAAAGGGCGAAAACGATAAAAGTACCAACCGATAATAATATGTCGCTAAACTTAAACCTAGACTTCATCCCAATCATCCCCTTCACTCATCGGTTCATATGGCAAAGCAATATAGAAAGTTGAGCCTTTGCCTTCGCTACTATTAGCCCAAATCTTACCGTGGTGTTCTTCCACAATTTCTTTTGCAATGGCTAACCCTAAACCAGTACCGCCCTGTTCACGGGAGCGCGCTTTATCAACCCGGTAGAAACGATCAAAAATTTTAGAAAGATCTTCCCGCGGAATTCCCAGGCCTTGATCAGCAATGCTTAAAATGATCTGTTGCCGTTCTTGGCGCAATTTAATCGTAATCACACCACCATCAGGCGAATACTTGATTGCATTATTCATAATATTATCAATGACTTGGGCAAACTTATCGGTATCAATTTCAACCCATAACGCCTGCGAGCTTAGACTCCGCTTAATGGTATATTTCTTTTTGCCTTCTTTAGCGTCTGTTTTTACAATCATGTCGAAGCGATCAAGAATATGAGACACGAAGTCATTAAAGTTGACCCATTCAACGTCCACTTTTGATACCCCACGATCCATGCGAGACAAGCTCAAAAGTTCATTAATCATCCGGATCATTCGCTCAGTTTCTTCTTGGGTAACCTGTAAGAACTGCGGCGCAATCTTAGGATCCTTCCATGCCCCCTCATTCAGAGTTTCAATATAGGCGTGCAGGCTCGTAAGCGGCGTACGCAATTCATGCGAAACATTGGATACGAATTGCTTTTGGGAATTTTCATTCTTTTGCTGCTCAGTAATATCGTGTAAAACACAAACACTACCAGAAACAAAGCCCGTCACTCTTTTAATCAGTGAAAAACTAGCATGTAAAATCACTTCATCGCGTGTGCCCTGATTAACAGTTAAAACAATACCTTTTTGACTGGCTATTAAATCCTGCGAGGTTTCATCTAAGCCCAGAACGGAGGCGATTGGCTTATTAATAATTTGGTCCTCGGTGGTATTCAGAAAACTAAGTGCCATTTGGTTAACAACATTAACATTACCGTGTCGATCAGTCGCTAAAACCCCGTCACTCATGTGAGACAAGACGCTATCCAGCCTTCGCTGTTCACTTTCAGACTCTTCTTGTGAGCGCTCGATTCTGACAGACAATGTATTAAAAGCTTGCCCCAATTGTCCTAATTCATCATTAGAATATATTTTTACCTGACTAGAATAATCACCGTCAGCAATATTTAGTGCTTGGCTCTGCATCTCTTCAATTGGTTTAGTAATCGCATGCGACACGACTAAAGACAAGATGGCACCCATCACAGCGGCAATCAAAGAAGTGACCAAAAACATTAATGAAATGTTGCGTAGGTCATTAAAAACGCCCTGCATTGACGCTCGAACGTAAATTGCACCGACAGTATTAGCCGAACCGTTACCAGCAGTGAGCGGTGTTACCTGAATCATAAAATCGCCGTGGTCATTAATTACCTTAGTTGCTTGCCTGCCTGTAGAGGTAACCTGCTTGACCAACGTATTATTGACCCGCTGTCCAATGCGCTTTTTATCATTTAGATTAGACACAGCCCGAATAATATCTTTATTATCAACAACAATAATTTCACTAATTGTGCCGATTCCATTGCTATAATCGCCAACAATCCGGTTTAAATTGCTGTTTGTATGCCGGTCGTCTTTTAAGAGCTGTGCGGACAACTGATTGCTGACAATAGGAAGCACTTGAATTGAAGATTGAAAGTTTTCAATACTATTTTGCTCTAATTGGCGCGTAAAATAAGCCCCAATTACTTCAATTGTGGCAATGATCATCGCCATAAAGACAATGGCTAAAGTCGTGTTAATCGAAATTGTTAAATGTTTAAACTTATTTTTTAGTTTCTTCATCTTTTTAATCAAATCAATATAAAAAGAAAGCTCGCATCGTGTTAGTTCTGCGGGCTTTCTTCATTATTCTTCAGTAGGCTGCTTTACATAATAGCCAACGCCACGGCGAGTCACTAAAATCTGCGGCTGAATTGGATTGTCCTCAATTTTTTCACGTAAACGGTGAACCGTTACGTCAACAGTCCGGACATCACCGAAGTAGTCATATCCCCAAACTGTCTGCAGTAAGTGCTCCCGGGTCATTACTTGATCCATATGCTGAGCTAGATAATAGAGTAACTCAAACTCACGGTGAGTCAACTCGATTTTTTTGCCTTCTTTTTCTACAATGTACGCGTCAGGCATAATTACCAAATTGCCAATGGCAATATTTTTAGTTGAAGTATCTTCGTTGGCACTTTCAACCTTTTTAACTATGCTGCGCCGACGCAAATTAGCCTTAACTCTGGCAACCAATTCACGGTTGGAGAAAGGTTTAGTAACATAGTCATCGGCCCCCATTTCAAGGCCCAATACTTTATCAATTTCTGTATCTTTGGCAGTTACCATAATGATCGGCATATCATGTGTTTGCCGCACTTCGCGGGCAACATCCAAGCCGTCCTTTTTTGGCAACATTAAGTCCAAAATCATCAAATCGGGATTATATTCATCAACTTTTTTGATGGCTTCTTCGCCATCATAGGCAGTGTCGACGTCGAAGCCTTCCTTAGTCAGGTTAAATTTTATTATATCTGAAATCGGTTTTTCGTCATCGACTACGAGAATTTTCTTTGGCATCGAAAGCCCCCTTTGCTTAACATTATACTGTTTTTTGCAACTTTAGCCAAAAAAGTCACGAAAATTTAATAAAAAACCTTGCTTTTTACTTGAAATAATAGCATAATAGTTCTCGTTGACCGTTAGTTCAGCAAATTTGGGTGGCTAGCTCAGTTGGTAGAGCAACGGACTCTTAATCCGTGGGTCCAGGGTTCGAGCCCCTGGCCACCCATTATCTTTATGAAAGACAGCAATAGATTACCTATTGCTGTCTTTTGTTTCAACAAGTGCAAATATTTTAGCACGTTCTACCTGGATGTCAATCAATTCACTGCCAGTATGAATATTAATGATCATTAATCACTAATTTTGATTTACTACCTATAATTATGCGGATGGTTTTTAATAGCTGACTAGTACTGAAATGGTTTTAGTGCTTTTATAAGTTCCTTAAAGTCATTTTTACATCTGCTTCTTCATTCAAAGAACTCAGAAAATAGTTTCCATTATCTAGCCGTGTAAGCTCTACTTATTTTTCTTTATTTGGCCAGTTTTGAGTCAAAATGGAAGCTTTTTCTACAAAAAACAAAATTCTGCTAATTATTTTGCACAAAAACCTTGTCAAATGGTTTAATAATTGATATTATATTTAACGGTCAACAGAAACGGGTGGCTAGCTCAGTTGGCAGAGCAACGGACTCTTAATCCGTGGGTCCAGGGTTCGAGCCCCTGGCCACCCACCATAATGAAAATGGCACTGCAAGAAGTCGGTGCTTTTTTTATTGCCTATTTTTGAAAGCGCTTATTAATCCGTCTACTTAATATTAGTCACCACTTCTTTGACACGCTGCTTTAGTGCAGTGCTCGTCACCTTACGCTCAATGCCGGCAAGAAAATCATTTTCCCTCTTTTATTTTTTGAGTTTACAACTCACGCCGTTCATTGCCAACTTATTATCAACCTAAAAGCACTATGAGTTGCTTATTATGCCATTCACTTTTATATTGATAGTAACTAATCTCGGCAGAAGGGAGCAAATTAATTATGGGTAAAAAAACTTCTCGCTGGCTATTTGGAATATTATTATTGCTATTAATCGGAATAGGCTTATTTTCTTGGCGCCAAAAGCAACAAAAGGTTGCCGTGTCATCTTCTACAGCAATAACGCAAAACCAGCAAAAAACTGCCGCACACCAAGACACCATTCCAACAATCTATTTACATGGTTATGGTGCAGGCGCACGGTCAACTAACAGCATGATTACTTACGCTGAAGAGCATGACAATGCGCATCGAGTTTTGACAGCCACAATTTCACGAAGTGGCCAAGTTAAGCTCTCAGGTTCCTGGCCTAAGAATACTAAAAGGCCACTAATTCAAGTTGTGTTAAAAGATAATACCAACAACGACTACTTTGTAACCCGTGAATGGATTCATAATTTGCTCTTACTGCTTAAGCGTAAATATCACATCAGTCGCTATAATACTGTTGCTCATTCAATGGGCAATTTAACGTTTTTGTTTTATCAAATAAAGTATGGGCAAAATAATGCGTTGCCGAAACTCAAAAAGCAAGTTAATTTAGGCGCACCTTTTAACGGGATTATTGGCATGGATGACCAGCCTAATCGTAACCGCCTTGAAAAAACGGGCAAGCCGAAATATTCTTCTTCCACCTACCAATACTTATTAGAGCACCGCAAGGACTATCCAAGAGGAGTAGACATTTTAAATATTTTTGGCAATAAAGAAGATGGCACAAATTCAGATGATGCGGTTAGCGTCACCTCTGCCCGTTCTTTACGCTACTTAGTAGAAACAAGAGCCGCTAGCTATCATGAAATTGAAGTTAAGGGCCCCGGTGGTCAGCATAGCAAATTACACGAGAATAAAGCAGTCGCTAAGAAGATTGACCAATTTTTGTGGCATAACTAGTTGAATAATTTAGGCAAAAAGGATTATTCATAAATATTTAATAAATAATGGCGTATACTTATATATAGTTGAGAAATTTCCCTATTAAAACTAGTGACTTCAAATTTTTAGAATAGGAGAAAAAGATGACTCAAATAATCGATGACTACATTGCTAGTCTAGCTACCCAATTAAATGCGTTATCTGCAGCCCAAAAAGAGGATGCACTCAATTTTTATCGTGCATTTTTAAGAAATGGCGATTGCCAAAGCAAAGAAGAGATTTTAATGGAGCTTGGTACTCCCGCCGCCCTTGCCAAAAAAATCAAGGCTGATTATAAGCAGATTACCCAAATAACAGCACCACCGACTGACGAGAAAAAAACAAGTGATGGCTATTTCTTAAATTTTCACGCTAAAAAGACTCCACTGCAAAAAAGAACAATGCAACCCGGTGAGTTCTCTATAATTAGGCTCAAAGTCCGGAATAGTAAAATATTTATTCATCCGGGCCAACAGTTTAAAATTAATGTAGCTGATTATAGCAATTGTGCAATTGATATCCAGCTTAAAAATCATGTGCTGCTAATCAAGGAGAAGGAAAATAGACCTGAAAATCGGCGAATTATACTTAACCGCCGTTTTCCTAGCTGTTCGGTTGAAGTCACCGTTCCCTCGCCTGATTCACTTACTTCAATTAGTGGTAACAACCAAGATGGCAGCATTATTTTGCAAAATCTACACCTGCAAAATTGTTCACTACAAAAACAAGATGGAAAACTATTTTTTAACAATTTAACAATAGCTCAAGAGCTAACTGTTTCTTCAAAAGATGGCAGTACTATCATCACTCAATCGCAAATTACCAATTTTGTTTTACAAACCAGGAATGGTAATTTTGATTTCAAACGTAGTATTTGCAGTCAACTAGAGCTACAATTAAAAGACGGAAATATTAATATTAAACAATGCCATCTTAACCTTAAAATTACTGCTAAAGATGGCAATTTACGAATCATTCAAAGCCAGCTGATTAATGGCAACTTTATCCAAGTTGTAGACGGGGCATTACGGTTAAAGCAATTGAACCATGACCTAAATTTAAAAATAACGACCAAAAAGGGCAACATTACTTACCGCGGTTCTAGTATCGGCAGCCGTTTTAACAGTAAAAGTAAGGACAAGGATTCCTTGCGCGTGATTGCTAAAAATGGTGACGTCATCATGGCATGAATTCAAACTTTTTGTTCACAAAATGATTCAGAAAAAGCAGAGCTTTGATGCCCTGTTTTTTTCGTCAAAAGTAATTTAATCTTGTCAATTTGAAGATTCTAACTTAGAATGCTATATAACATATAATATTAGGGGAGGGGAGCCATGGCTATTCAAATACCTACTCGTTTATTGGACGGTGCGGTTTTAGCTTTTTTAAAGCACGAAGATTTATACGGATATGCATTAACGCAAAACGTGCAAAAGGTTTTTGACATCTCCGAATCGACAATCTATCCGGTTTTGCGCAGATTGAAGAAAAATAATTATTTAACCACTCACGATGAACCATTTCAGGGCCGTAACCGGCGCTATTACCACATTACTGAAGACGGTCTAGCACTATTGGCAACCATTCAAGACGAGTGGCAGGACTTTAACAATAAAGTAGATCAAGTGTTGGGAGAAGAAAATGACTAAAGTAATTGATGACTATATCTTTGAGTTAGAACAAAATCTAACTGATTTGCCAGAAAAAGAAAGTCAAGATATCCTTGAGTTTTACCGCGAATACTTACTTGATGGCGATTTTGTTAGACGGTCAACTATTGAGCAGGAATTTGGAACTCCTAAACAATTAGCAATTAAAATTTTAGCTGATTATTCGACCAACAATAATACTTCTCCAATTAAAGCCAAGGCTCCACGGTCAAATTTAAAGGCTATTTGGTATATTCTGCTTGGTCTATGCGCTGCCCCGATTGGGATACCACTAATTTTGGCCATCTTTTTGTTCTTGTTTGTGTTCATTGCTATTTGTGCGGCCATCTTTGTTGCCTTTATTACGGTTTTATTAAGCCTATTCATTGTCGGTGGCTTTACTTTTCTTAAGTCAATCGCTCTCTTATTTACCAGCAACTGGGCAACTGGCTGCTATTATCTGGGGATTGTCCTTATTTGCCTTGGGGGTTTTCTTCTCATCTCGCCGTTTATTGCCAAAGTAATCAACTTTTTGATTGCGGAATGTGCCAAACTGATGCAATTTATGGGGAAAAAGTTCTTCAAGAAAAATTATTATCAAACCAATTCTAACCAGAAGAAGGAGAATTAATCGTGAAAAAGTTTTTTCAAATAAGTGGCGCGATCCTAATTATTGGCTTTATTTTATTATTCATCGGTAAGCTCAATCACGGTGATCAAAATATTGCACGCACACACACCGGCATTTTCAATACTCTTAATTGGCAGCACAAAACCCAACATAAAGACGACGACGATGATGACTATGACGATGACGACGAAGATTACGATGATGAAGATGATGACGACGACGATGATGACGATTCATCGCGACAATTTCATGAAAGCCAAACTTATAATGTAGCAAGCTTTGATAAAATCAAGCTTAAGGCTGGCAGACCAGACATCCGTATTTCATTAGGCAACAGTTTTCAAGTAAAAGTCAGCGGCAAAAATATTAAGACAATTAATACTGGT
Organism: Lactobacillus sp. B4026; assembly: GCF_026535825.1. NCBI lineage: Bacteria > Bacillati > Bacillota > Bacilli > Lactobacillales > Lactobacillaceae > Lactobacillus > Lactobacillus sp. B4026. The sequence continues at coordinate 37,620 of NZ_JAFNPD010000003.1, read as the reverse complement.
GTAAAAAGCGGTATCTTAACCGTTGAAGATCACGACACCCAAGAGAAAAATGATGGCAACTACGAAGTCGCAATTACCGTCCCAAACGCAAACGCGGTTAAGTCAATTACTGGTACATGTGCTGATGGCAATTTTGCGTTGAGTAATTTAAATGTCGCTAGCCTTGATTTAAGGGTTAACAACGGTGATTTTAATTTAGCTAAGGTTAAAGCCAAAACCGCTGATTTACACATAGGCCCAGGAGATTTAAAGATTGCTAATTCAAGAATAGCAAACAGCAAACTTTACTTAGATGTTGGTGATGTGGAAATTAATAGTAGCCAAATTAAGACCACTGCCTCGTTGAACGACAGCGATATTGAAATCAAGAATTCAAAACTGCTTGGAAATAGCACCTTTAAATTAAACGACGGTGATTTTGAATCATATCAGATGACTAACATCAGTTATGATTTATCAACTACCTCCGACAGTGATATCGAAGTTAAGGGTCGTGAGCAGCGAAAGCATTATAAGAAAATCTATCATGGCGCCCCTTTACTCAAAATAATCAGTAAAAGCGGTGATATCGAAATCAACTAGATTCAAATCATCTGACAAGCTAACACCTTTTGGCTAGAACTTGATTAACAAGCAAGAATCTTAAAAATTAAAAAGCCTTATTAAATAAACCGTTATTTAATAGGGCTTTTGTTTTGGATAAAACTAGCAAAATTAACTAAATAATTAAGCAAGTAATGGAAAGTATTGGGCTGAACACTCCATTAAATTGCTACTAAAGAGTGTGAATTCGCCACTTTCCAAAATTTTACGTCCATATTTGGCATAAAAAGCTAGCTGCTCAAGCTTGATACTGAAGTTAATTTGATTCAATTTTTATTACGGCTACTTTATTGTAACCATCACTGATCTAACAAGCATATAAAACTTAAATATGACTCTGAAAATTATATTTATTGTTCTAGTCATCACTGATTTAACAACCATCTAAAACCAATTTCCATTAACTTTAGGTACTTTCATTGTTCTAGTCATCACTGATTTAACAACCATCTAAAACCAGTCTGGTCGGTAGCTATTAGTCCAGCGTGTTCTAGTCATCACTGATTTAACAACCATCTAAAACATAACGCTCGTTATGGTACAAAATATTTTGGTTCTAGTCATCACTGATTTAACAACCATCTAAAACTAATATAGCGATAATCCAAGATAAAACTCTGTTCTAGTCATCACTGATTTAACAACCATCTAAAACGATCATAGCTTTTTTTGGCCGAGCTTTTAGGTTCTAGTCATCACTGATTTAACAACCATCTAAAACCTTCCGCATTGGTCATTGCTATGAATCTACGTTCTAGTCATCACTGATTTAACAACCATCTAAAACTAAAATAGCTCTAAGTTCTGGTAAAACCAGGTTCTAGTCATCACTGATTTAACAACCATCTAAAACAACATAGTAGCCATAATCACGGCTGTCATCGTTCTAGTCATCACTGATTTAACAACCATCTAAAACGCTAGATCAAGTGATATCAAGATATTAGATGTTCTAGTCATCACTGATTTAACAACCATCTAAAACTAAGCCAATATGCGAACTCAGAGAGTAATAGTTCTAGTCATCACTGATTTAACAACCATCTAAAACCGTTAACACAACTAACAAGGGTAGAATCTTGTTCTAGTCATCACTGATTTAACAACCATCTAAAACAACTCAGTATTTAGCTTTAATGGAACAATAGTTCTAGTCATCACTGATTTAACAACCATCTAAAACCGATGTTTTATCATCAAATTTTAATGTAGCAGTTAATACCAGTCGACTAAACCTTCGATAACGTTATAAAAATAGGCATCCCCGGTAACAACCAAAAAATCCGAAGATGTGAATTCAATTAGTACTAATTCCCGATTATCAAAATAACTGTTTTCAAGTTACAGTTTTGGCAAATTTATAGAACTGTTTCAATTATAGCATATGATTCACTCAATATATTCTCAGCTAGATGCGAATTCACCATTTTGATTAGCATTTTCAAATCTTCATCAAAGCTAATTGTTAGCGGCAAATCTGCCATCAAATAATGCTGCTAAAAACGCAAAATATCTTATTCTGTGCGACTTTATCTAGGCTATTAATCCCCTGTTCCTACCATATCTAGGCTATTAATCCCCTGTTCCTACCATGTCAAAAGCTTTTTCAAATAAAAATATGAAGTGGTTCCATGCAGCAATTACTACGCAATCAGTTTTATTTACCAAATTTAACCGCTTAAACAATTTTTACTGCCAGTTATGCAAAAAGAATTGCATTAGTTTTTAAAAGTATTTTAATTAAGACATCAGTAAAAACTAAGAAATAGCAAAATTTAATCACAAAAAACTAGTCACAACAAGGGGTTTAATTATGGGAAACTTTTTTAAACATATTTTCGCTGAACAAGAAAACAACAGTGCAAACTTAAATTCACGTCAAATTGATTTACCGCAGTTTACTGAAATAGATGCTGAAACATACACTTTTACCATTAATATTCAGGGTGGTAAAAATTATCAGGCTATTATTTCTAGTCAGGCTAACGAAAATGTAAACATTACTGTGTTTGGAAAAAAGCTACTAATTCGGGAGAAAAAGCCCCGGGCTAAGAAAAATCTAATTTATACTAAACAGGCACTCATCAATATTACATTGCCGCTAGATTGTGAGCTTTTACAAACAAAAATTAAGGCTTATGCAGGCGACGTCACGTTACTTCATCTAACCATGCAGAATTTAGACATAGAATTGCTTGCGGGTTCGGCTAAATTAACTGACTTAATTGTTCACGGCGCAGCTAAAATTAATCTTTCTGCCGGCAGCCTTAAACTTTTAAATTGTGAGATGAATTTGAAGGCTGATCTCGCTGCTGGTTCAGCTAATATCAAGCAGCTGCAGGGACAAAGCAGCTTTATACTTGCAGCAGGATCACTGACCATAATCAAAAATAAAAACGACACTACAAGTTATGACCTTAAAACCAGCGTTGGTCTAATTAAGTACCATCAAGAAAATCATCATCATCATTTTTATCGTAAATCTTCTGGACCAAATAACTTAGTAGCTAAAGCACTTGCAGGTTCAATTATAGTCAAATGACAGAGCAATTGACCTGACATAATGTGAAACTTAAGTTTAATGAATTTCAACTGCGAGCTGATTTCCGCGATTCCGCGTAAATCAGTTTTTTAGTTACACATCCTTAAGATTATTCTGGTACCCAAAAACCCCATAATTAGTTGTCCTAATCATGGGGTTTTCTGCAAATTAATAGCAAACATGGCTGTTAACGCTGAACATCAATCACAAAAGAATTGATATCACCGCGATATTCAGCGATTGAATACTCAATCGGCTGCTCATCAGAAGTTAGTCCTTGAGTATGAAAGTAAAAAATCGGTTTATTAGCCGCAATATTTAAGAGATTGGCAGTCGTCTCGTCTGCTTCCATCACCTCTAGTTTTCTAATGACATGCGTCACCTTTAACTGATACTTCTCCAACGTGCTATATAAAGAAGCCGTTGAAAAATCGTAGTCGGCCAACTTGGGCACCCTTTTTTTAGGTACATAAGTTGTTACTAAAACAGTTGGTTGTTCATTGGCATAGCGCAAGCGGACCATCTTAAAAACCGGTTCTTGCACTTCGAGTTGTAAGTTTTTACTCACTTCTGGATTAGCTTTTTCTTCGCCAAAATAAAGTAAGTTTGTTTTAGGGTAAATCCCCTTAGAACTCATTTCCTCGCTGTAGCTTTCAATCAGGTGCGTAAATTCCTGTTCAATTTTCACCTTTTTTACTAAAGTCCCACGCTTACGGCGTCGTTCCAAGTACCCTTGATTAACTAAAAGTGAAATTGCTTGGCGAACGGTCGGCCGACTTACTTGGTAAGTGCTTGCTAATTCTACTTCAGGCGGAATGATTGTGTTTTGTGCATAAACACCAGTCTGAATTTTGTTTAAAAGATCGTTAGCAATTACGCGATATTTCGGAAGATCTGTTTCAGCCAATTAAACCCACTGCTTTCTTTTTATTTATTTTATATCATTATATTAATAGTATAACATTAAAAAAGCCAGTATTAAAGCAGTTTTTTTATCTTGCTACGGCCATTTCTAGCGAATTTAAAGATTAATTGCAGTAACATTATCCGCAGCAAACCGCTTTTTTAATGCAGCAATAATTTTGACGCCTGAACTAGTACCAATTCTTTGCGCACCAGCCGCAATCATTGCCAAAAAGTCATCTGTATTTCTAATTCCGCCAGCTGCCTTAACCTTAACTTTTGTGCCAACCGTGTCTTTCATCAACTTAACATCTTCGACTTTAGCTCCTGAGGTACCAAACCCAGTTGAAGTTTTGATAAAATCCGGTTCGACTTTTTTAGCAATCAGCGCCAGCTGTTTAATCTCGTCTTTGGTCAAGTAGCAATTTTCAAAAATTACTTTGCACGGAACATGCTGGTTGTGGCAAGCTACTACCATCTTTGTCATTTCTTCCTCAATATATGACCAATTATGCGCTTTGACCTGGGTCAAATTTACGACATAATCAATTTCATTTGCCCCATTTGCCAATGCATCTTTAGTTTCTGCCACCTTAGAAGTAATTGTTGTTTGGCCCAACGGAAAACTAATCGCGGCTCCTGTATCGATATCCGTTCCGGCAAGCTGAGCGGAACAAAATTTGGCTTGCACCTGGTTAATGGCAACCATTTTAAAATGGTACTGTTTAGCCTCATCACAAAGTTTTTTCATATCTGCTTCAGTTGCATCAGCATGCAGATTTGTATGATCAATCAGCTGGGCAAAATCATCAATCGTATATTTCATAATTCCTTTCTCCTTTTTGTAATTACATAATTAAATTGTAGCTATTACTGAAACCGTTGTCAATAACTAAAAAACAGTGTAAAAATATTAATTGACTTGTGGAAAGCGATTACATATAATGTTGGTTGTAAAGATTATGTAATTACAAAAAAGAGGCGATAACAGTGCAAATCTTATTAACTTCACATGGTCACCTAGCAAGTGGTATCAAATCAAGCTTTGAATTTATTGCGGGTAAATCTAGTCATTTAATGACTATCGAACTAGATCAGGATGGTATCGGTTCGTTTCAAACGCGGCTAAAAAAATTATTAGAGCCAAGAACAGAGCCCATCCTAATTTTAGCCGATCTGAAAGGCGGAACACCGTATAACGAGGCTTTTAAATTTTACTTAATGCGACCGCAGACCATTCGGGTAGTCAGTGGTTTGAATTTACCTATGCTACTTGAATTAGTGCCGCAATTAACTGAGCAATTGACTTTAGATGAGGCTGTAGCAATTGCCCTTAATGCCGGAAAAGCTGGAATTGATGTTGCACACGATGAACCAGATGATGATGAACTTGAATTCTGATTATTTGAAAAAGGAGTAGAAAAATGAGTATTTCAGTTGTACGAATTGACGATCGCGTTATTCACGGCCAGACAATGACTAGATGGACAAAAGCACGTCCTGTCGATGGTATTTTAGTAGTTGGCGACAATATTGCACATGATAAATTGCGCCGAAAAGTTTTAAAGGCTGCGGCTAACGAATTAAAGGTTGGCATTTATACCGTAGCTGAAGCCGGGGATAAAATTGCCAAGGGAATTGCATCAAAGAAAAAATTTTTCTTAATTAGTGATTCCCCTAAAACTTTTGCACAGCTTGCAGACATGGGGATTGATTTTGGCAAAGTACTAAATGTTGGTCCCATGAATACCCGACCAGGAACCAAGGTTTTAGGGCGAACAGTCGCATTAGACCAAGCTGATTACGATGCCTTCGAGGATATTGCTAATCACGGAATTGAAATCCAATTCCAGCTATTACCAGATGATGAAATTAAGCCTTGGTCAACCATGAAAAAGAAATTTGATTCAATGTCTTAACTATCTTTGGAGGCAATAATTATGAATAATTTGTTTTTTCCAGCTTTACTGACTGGCATCTTTTGTTACCTTGGTGCGATTGAATCGCCTTGGCTATTCGGCATGTCAGGTGGATTTTACATCGTCGGCCGACCGCTGGTAGCCGGACTGCTAGTTGGGCTAGCTTTTGGGGATGTCAAAAATGGTATCCTATGCGGCTTAGCCGTCCAAGCTGTCTTCATTGCCAACTTGTCAACAGGTGGCGCAACTAATAGTGAAATAACCTACGCGGCCTATGGTGGGATTGGCTTAGCCATGGCTACTACCAAAAATCCCGCAATTGCCGTTACACTGGCCATTTTCATCGGGCAAACCTTTGGTCTAATTTTCTATAATGGCCGAATGGCACTTTACTCGTTTTGGAACACGCGCGCAGAAAAAGCGGCCCATAACAATGACGACCGCCAGATTGTGCTAAACCACTTAGTTTATCCGCAAATTACTACTTTTCTCTTACGTGCTGTTCCCGTTTTTTTAGCAATTTTCTATGGTAAAGGCTTAGTTAATTGGCTGATCAATAGCATTCCAGCAATTGTTACGCACATTATTCAAGTTTTGGGCGGTGTCTTGCCAGCCTTAGGAATCGCAATGCTCATGAGTATTGTTATTAAAAATAAAGCTCACTTCATCTTCTTTTTTGCCGGTTTCGTACTGCTGGCTTTTGCCAAACTAAGTATGATTGCCATTGTATTTATTGCTGCGCTGGTAGCATACCTTTATTATGTCGCTACAGCCAAAAACAATCAGCCTGCTGCTAGTTCAGCCGATAATGGACCTGAGGCGGTCGATACGGATGATACCTATGAAGATGAAGACTTATTTTAAAGAAGGGACGAACAAGGATGGCTACTAAAAATACCCAAGAACCGCAAAAATTGCTGTCAAAGCATGAACTTAATCAAATTTGGTACAGATGGGGTTTTACCCACCTCAGCTCAATGAGTTATGAAAAACTGCAGGGCCATGCCTGGGCTTACTCTTATTTACCCTTTGCCCGTAAATATTATCAAAATGATCCTGCTAAAAAGCGCCGGTTACTTGAGCGGCACTCAATGTTTTATAATACTGAGCCGCAAACCGGACAAATCATTAACGGGATCGTTGCCTCGCTTGAAGAACAGATTGCCTTAGGCAATGATGTTTCCGAAGAAATGCCAGTTAATATTAAAGCCACTCTGATGGGCCCGCTGGCTGGCATTGGAGATTCGCTTATTCAAGGAATAATTGTTCCGATTTTACTATCAATCGCAATGAGCTTAGCCAAAGGCGGCAGCCCAGTCGGACCACTCTTTTATATCATCGCCTATGGCATTATTGGGCCAACCATTTCCTACGTTGCATTTCATAGTGGTTATCGCCTTGGTGTTGGTGCAATTGATACAATCGTTGGTGAAAACTCGAAAAGAATTACCGATGCATTCAATATCTTAGGTGTAATGGTTGTCGGTGCACTGGCAGCTAACACGATTGTTTTAAAAACTGTTGCCAAAATTCCTCTAGGAGGTAAATTTCAACCTTTACAAACCGTTCTTGACGGCATTTTCCCTGGTTTGCTTCCTTTAGTCATGGTTATTTTAGGCTGGTGGCTAGTCTCAAGTAAGCAGTTAACCGCCACTAAAGTAATTATTATTATGGTCTTAATTGTTACAATTGGCTGCTTGATTGGTTTATTTTAAACAAGCAAATAATCCTATTTTCGGCTAATGATTTTAAAGCACACATTAATTGTGTGCTTTTTTTGTTTTCAAGTGTAAAAATATGACGCCCTTTTTCTTATTGTGCAATTCATGATAAAATTACCTAATACTGTTATTGAAAGAAGGGTTTCATGGGCAAGCATCAATACTATTACCATCTCTTAACTGACGATTTAGTAGATAGTCACCAACAAGATTATCAGTTGCCTGACGATTATTCGCTTTTTCCCCCATCACGCTGTGGCAAGATCTGGGCAAAAATAGTTCGCCCACTGGGACATTTAATTAGTTTTGTCTATATTCACCTAATTTTGCACGTTCATTTAATTGGAAAAGAAAAGTTAGCTAAGGTACGTAATCAAGGATACTTTATTTATGGTAATCACACCCAAGCTTTTGGTGATGTTGTTTTACCACTTAGTATTATTCCTGCTCAAAATTATTATGCAATTGGGGCACAAGCCAACTGGGGCATCCCCATTTTAGGCAAATTGGTATTACCATACTTTGGTCTTCCCATCGGCAACGATCTTGCACAGTCTGGTAAACTAATTAAGGCTGTTTCAACTGTAATTAAGGCAGGCAAAACGGTCGTCATTTATCCTGAAGCTCATGTCTGGCCGTATTACACTAAGATTCGGCCGTTTCCTAAAACCAGTATGCACTTTCCGGTGGCATTGAATGCGCCTAGTTTTACTATGACCACAACGTATACCAAACCAAAATGGGGTAAACGACCACGAATAACTGTTTTTATTGACGGCCCTTTTTATCCCGCTACCCAGCTTAGTAAAAAGCAGCAACAAGAAAAATTGCACGAGCAAATTATTGCAGCAATGCAAAAACGTGCAAATTGCAGTAACTATGAATATTGCACTTACCAAAAAATTTAATTTAAGGAGTTCAAAATGAATATTCTTTTTTGCGGTGATTCAAACGCTGAAAATGGCATTCTTATCGCTATTCTTTCTTTGCTTAAAAATAGCGGATCCGAAGAACTCCATATTTACATCCTAACGATGTACACCCAAAGTTTTAAAAAGAAATTTAGTCCCTTTAGTAAACACGCGGCTGATTACCTCAAATCGCTTTTGGTTGAGCAAAATCCTAAAAGTACGTTAAAATTAATGGATTGTACTGGCTTATTTGTCCGCGAACCGTTAGTGGCCAATATGAGTACCCACTTTACGCCTTATGCAATGCTACGGCTTTATGCCGACCAGATTCCCCAGCTGCCAGATAAGATTTTGTATCTTGACGCTGATGTGATTATCCGCCGCAGCCTAGTTGATTTTTACCAGCAAGATCTTACGGAAACAGAATTCGTCGGTGTACTTGATTACTGGGGACGATTTTTCTTCCATAATTTGCATGAGCACAAGGTCTTTGACTACGTTAATTCAGGCGTGTTATTACTAAATTTGCCAGAAATCAGAAAGACTAACTTATTTGTTAAAATTAGGCACCTTTTGCAAACACGAACTGTTCCAATGCCAGATCAATCGGCTCTCAATCACTTTGCGACTAAAAAGAAAATTGCACCGCGCCGCTACAATGAGCAGTACAAATTGCAATCTGATACTGTGATTCAGCACTTTACGACCAGCTTTCGTTTTTGGCCAATCTTTCATACTTTGACTGTCAAGCCATGGCAAGTTGAGCGTGTTCATGAGATTTTGAAATTGCACGAATACGATGATATCTTGACGCAGTACCTTGATTTAAAAGATAACTTAGTTCAAAATTAATATTTAATTTGGAGATATATATACTATGACTATTCCTATTTTTTATGCTATTAGTGATGATTTTACTAAATATGCAGCTGTTTCATTAAATTCATTAGTTAAGCATGCTGATCCAAGTAAAGACTACACTGTTTACTTTTTAAGTCAGGATCTGGCAGACGAGCACAAGCAAGATTTAGTCGACTTGGGCTCCGACAATGTTCACGTTAAATTCTTTAAGATAAATGATGAAATTGTTGCTCCGATTGAAAACCGGCAGGAAAACTATTTACGGGCAGACTTCTTTACAATGTCTATTTTCTACCGTCTATTCATTCCTGACCTTTTCCCGCAATATGATAAAGCAATTTATATTGACAGCGATACCATTATTAATGATGACATTGGCAAACTATACGAAACCGAACTTGGCAATCACTTATTTGGCGCATGCACGGATTCATCAATTCAGTTTGTCCCAGAAATGCTGGCATATATCAAAGATGTTTTAGCCTTAGAGCCTAAAAAGTATATCAATTCCGGTATGCTAGTATTAAACTGCAAAGCATTCCGCGACGAAAAGTTCATTGATCACTTTATGGATTTGCTGGAAACTTATCATTTCGACTGTATTGCGCCTGACCAAGACTATTTAAATGAAATTGGTGACAAGCGCATTTTGCACCTCGATCCTAAATGGGATGCAATGCCCAACGAAAATACCGAGCCACTTGCATCACCAAGCTTAATTCATTACAACTTGTTCTTTAAGCCGTGGCATTTTACTGCAATCCAATATGAAAAGTACTTCTGGGCTAGTGCTAAGGAGACCAAGTTCTACCCTGAATTAAAGGCAGAACTTGAAAACTATACTGATGAGCAACGTGAACAAGACCGTGGCAAGCTCAATCATATGCTTGCAAAAGAAGATAAGGTAGTCAACGACCCTAATAGCTGGGCGCAGGTTAAGAAGCGGGGTTCAGTCAGTTTATGATTATTGGCGACAATCGTGAAAAAGTAATCGAAAATATTAAAGCGGCTGTAAGCCGGGAAGACTGGAATGCAAAAGTTGAACTTGGCGATCCGGTTCTATCATTAAAAGAACGTAAAAGCTTGGTTAACAGTTTTTGGTCAGAGCAAGACACAATTAAGGGTAAGGTCAATAATAAGATCGGTCATTTAATCTTTAACGCGTTAACAGGCTTGTTTACTTCTACCACTAAATTTGTGGGGCTTGAAAACTTAGAAAACCTGCCTAAAGGCGGCGCAATTATTACAGCTAATCATTTCAATCAGCTGGATTCATTGCCAATCAAGCATTTAGCCAATAAAACTCATCACAATTTAGCTATTGCCATTGAGGACACTAACCTAAAATTGCCGGGTTTTCTATGCTATTTAATGAATTATGTTGGCACAATTCCATTAATCAAAACCCCTAGTTATGTTGGTACGGAATTCCCCCAGCACCTTCACGATGTACTTGAAGACGATAATTGGGTTCTAATCTACCCCGAACAGGAAATGTGGTGGAATTACCGGAAGCCGCGGCAGTTTCAACGTGGTGCGTACTATTTTGCTGCTAAACAAAATATACCAGTCATTTCTACTTTTATTGAGCTTCAAACAACCGATAAATTGGAAAAAGACCACCCTAATTTTTATCAAAATAAGTATGTGGTCCGTGTTCTACCGACTATTTATCCAGATGTAAAACTGAGCGCTAACGAAAACTCGAAGCGAATGCTGAAGCAAGATTACCAGCAAAAAGTGGCTGCTTTCGAACAAGCCTATCATCGTAAACTAGATTACGATTTTACCCCGTGGGATATCGCAGGCTGGCGCTACAATTATCAAAATAAAAAATAATTCGATAGACTTAACCGTTCTTATCGACTATGATAATAGTGGAGTTATTTTATTTTATATATATTAAGAAAAGGGGTTTCTTGGATGGAGAAATTTACAAAAGAATCTTTGGCAAAATACGATGGTAAGAACGGTAATCCCGCTTACGTTGCAATTAATGGCGACGTTTACGATGTTACTGGTAACCCACACTGGGCTGAAGGTGAACACCACGGCAACTTGGCAGGACAAGATTTGACAATTGCAATCGGTCAAGCACCTCACGGCACAAGTGTTTTGGGCAAATTAAACAAAGTTGGTACCTACGAAGACTAATCTAGGTTAACAATTAAACTGAGGACTAATTCTCGATATTCAATCGGGGATTAGTCCTTTTAGTTTTGCATTGACTTTTTGACTGCTGTTTCTAGTTCAGTTATTTTCTTTAACTTCACTTCGAAAAACTTAACCCTTCACAGAAGCGAGCAATTATGTATAAAGCATTATTCCGCTTAGTGCCAAATTATAAGTACTACCTTTAGTCATTTGATTCAAGCTATTTGAGCAATTTTTTAGTTCACAAAATTACGTAACATACTTAATCCTGAACTAGATTCCGTTAAATATTAAAATATATTTATATATAAATTAAATAAGCATTGATATTAATTAAAAATAAGTTATAATAATCTTTGCAAGAGAAAATGAAAAAGCTTTTAATGTCATTACTAGCAGTATCTTCATTAGCTGTAGCAGGTGTTGCAACCGTTCAGGCAGATGCACAAGACAATCCAACATTTGAAACATTTGGAGCTAAAAGAACTGCAGTTAAATCTTTACCAAGGCGGCTATTAATTATCAATAAAAAGTAAAAATGATAGGGCTTAGTACCCTATCATTTTTATTAACATTACTTTACTTATCAAGGAGACAGCTATGCTTGAAGTTAATAATCTGGCCATTAAGACCCGGCAACCAATTCTGCATGATTTTAATTATCAATTTTTGCCAGGTCAATTTTATCAAATTGCTGCAGAAAATGGCTTAGGCAAAACTAGTTTTTTGCGCGCAATTACAGATTTAATTCCGATAGCTACAGGAAAAATCCTTTTAGATGGTAAATCATATTCTCAAAATAAAGAAAAAGTTTTTTTCTTTGAGAGTAGTGACTGGCTTAATCCGAATCTCAATAGTTTAGACTACTTGAAATTTGTCAAGAAAATGTGGAACTCAAGTGCTAGCCTAACAGCAGAAATGGAATTTTTAGGTGTACAAGATTATGCAAAAGTTCCTATAAAAAAATATTCATTGGGTATGAAGCAAAAATTGCTTGTAGCTATGTATTTTGTTAGTGATGCAGAATATTATTTAATGGATGAAATAACAAATGGCTTGGATGAAGAAAGTCGCAATCAACTATACGACCGTCTATCCCAAGAAGTTATTAAGAAAAATAAATGTATCATTATGACCTCTCATTATAGTAGTGAGCTAAGGATTGTAAATTCCCATCGCTTAGTTTTAGATAAGCAAATGATGCGTGAGGTACCAGAATAATGGCATACTTTAGTTTTCAATTAAAAAAAGTCATCAAATCCAATTTATCAGTAATTACCTTATGTATTTTAATAATTATCTCCTTTGGTGTTCTGTATCTTAATGTAATGCAAGTTAATAATGGTACTTCAATAAAAGGTGATGCACAAGGCAATATTGCAATGCAGCAAAATGTTATTGCTCAAGATAAGCAGGCATTAAAAAAGTATTCGCCATCTAGCGAAAGTTATCGAAGAACTGAAACTGCACTTAAGCAAGCCGAGAAGCAGTTACAAGTAAATCAAGCTATAGTTAAACATATTAACAAAAATCAATGGATTCCAGTTTATCAAATAAAAATCAATGACATCAAAAAAATTAAAACTAGTAATTTAAGTGATAATGAGCGTAATTTTATTATTGGAGCAAAGAAACGATATCAGTATCTAATTAACCATCCAATGCCCTACGAAAGCGATGCAGCTATTACTGGTAATCAACTTTTATTGGATTTAAACCAATCTTATTGGCCAATCTTATTTACGTTAGTAATTATTGTTATTCTAACGTATCTATATACTGAAAATTATAAAAATGGCTTGGATATTACATCTGTCCTGCCAATAAATAAATTTAACAATCTACTAATTAGTTGCTCAACCGGAGTTGTAATTAGTTGCATATTGTTTTTTCTACTAAGCCTATTAGTCTTTACTGGAGCTTCTTTAATCTTTGGGACTGGAAGTTTACAATATCCCACGATCATCCATCATTTAGTTAGTGGTCATCAAATAGTTGATCTAGTTCCATTAGCCGCACTAATCCCCCAATTTTTGATTTTGCAAATTCTGGAATTTATCTTTTTAGCCCTATTTATTCAATTATTAGCCAAACTATTACACAACCAACTATCAACACTATTATTAGCGGTACTCATAGTAATTGGTATGGAATTGTCAATAAATGTTATTGTTCCTTTCACCAAAATTGCTCAGTGGATTCCTAGCACATATCTTAACTCATTCAAAGTTGTTTCAGGTGAAATTGCTTATAACCTGAATAATTATCAAATTAATTTTACAAACGGATTAATTACTTTACTTATTGGGACACTCATATTATTCATATTAATTTGTTTGCTAGATAAAGTTAGGGCCCATCATTTTAAAAGTGTAGAGGAACAATAATGGAATATCTTTTATTTGAATTAAAAAAAGTTATCAAAAACAAGTTAGCTCTAATTAGTATTTCTATCCTAATTATAATTTCAGGTATCGTTTTATTCATGAACCTGCATGCCGAATCAGAATTTACTTTACAGGCAGGTGCAAAAAAAGAAATCACATACTACCAAGCAGAAAATGTTAAGCTAAAAAAGAAACTTTTACAGCAAAAGAAGAATAGCGATCTTTATAGAGAAACCAAGTATGCTATTAAGATCAATGAAAAAATCTCTTCACAAGATTATCAAATACAACAAGCTGCTCAAGCCAATAAATGGCATCGTGCCTATACACTTATGTGGGAAAAAAAGAAAAAAGAAAAAAAGTATTTAGAAGCAATTGACTCTAATCAAATTAATCAAGCGCAAGTAAAAGAGCTAAATACTAAACTGGATTTCTTTACTTATTTAAAACTAAAACCTCTAGCCTATGAAAGTCAAGATATGCCAGTAACAGGTATCCAATTTTGGTTACACCTTAATAAGCAATATTTGCCTTATTTATTCACCCTAGTGGCCTTATTTATTTTAACCCTACTATTCACAGAAAATTACAAACAAAAGCTCAACCCTACAAAGCTTATTCCTATTAGCAAATTACGCTTAACCTCAACAGAAATTACCGCTGGCTTAATTTTAATTGGTGGAAGCTTTTTAGTAATAAATTTATTGATGTTCATTGCTGCTACATTCTGTGCAGGTTCAGGAAACCTAGAATTTCCATATTTGACCCATAGTTTTGTTAACGGTAAGGTAACTAATAACTTTGTGGCAAGTGGAAAACTGATTTTACCAATTATTACCTTACAAATTTTGGGCATATTATTTCTAGTAGTTTTAGTTAGACTTTTTGCAAAAATTTTTCGTACACAGCTCCCTACTTTATTATTTACTCTTTTATTAGTTCTAGGAGTAAACATTGCAGAAATAGCTGTTCCAATATTTAAAAAAATCAGTGCTTGGTTGCCAATGACTTATCTGAATGCAGTCGATTCAGCTTCAGGCTATTTAGGATTAATATATCAAAATTCTCATTTAAATTTTGCTTCCGGAATAATCGTTTTACTTTTTAGTACAATAGTTATTCTGGGCTTGACCTTTATAATTGAAAGCTTGCAAAAATTTTAATCAAACTATTTGAAGCCTAATAATGCAGTGATTGCTACCTTCATGTTTAGACAATTTTTTAAATTTTTGGGTAAAATACAATAGTAAGAACTGGACTCACGCTTATGTTGCAATTAAAAACCGCTTTTGCTTATGGCAAAGCGGTTTTTGTTACTCTTTTGAGCTTTAATAATTGTTTTAACCAGGCTAACTTTACAATAGTTTCAAGAAAACAGAGGCAATAATAATTGATGCGACAGAAACAGTAGCAAAGCCGCCTACTAACATCTTAGGCATCATGTTTTCCATCAGATAGGCCTCTTCTTCCTTATTATTAGCTACTTCATGCGAAACTTCACTCGTAATTACATAATCGGCTGGAAAGCCGCACAAAGATGTTAGTGAGCAAGCATAGGCCATTTGCCAAGTCATTTTAAATGGTTTTGCCAAAAGGCTAGACGCAATAAACATACCTAGTAAACCAAGCATAATTAAAACGATGATCTGCACAATAATCGTGCCCATTTGGTGTGGCGTAGTAAGGCTCAGTTGAGCAAAAATATACGCTAGCAAACCATACATTAACCAGTTATAAACACCAGCTTTAGTTAAGACATCGGATTCCAAGAACCCTACTTGATGGGCCAAAACACCAAAAATTAGACAAATGACATTTGAATTAAGGTCAATGTGCAGATAAGTTTTTAATGCAATAGACAGACCACTGCTAAGAGCGGCAATTAAGGCCACTTTGACCAAAATAAATGCAGAAGTTTGGTATTTAGCAGGCATTTTCTTAAAAAGATTATTTTCATTCGAATCATTATCTAACCCGGTTGGTGCCATTTGCTTAACAGGCTGTTTCTGATATTCATTTACCAGGCGACCGCCTTCTTTTTTCAATAGCCAAGAAATTAACGGATAGCCAAATAATGAGTGAAAAATAAACATTGATACAGGTAAAGCAACTAGAGTTTGAATTCCCTGAGCTTTTAATCCATCTGTCATCAAAAGAGCCGAGACTAATCCCCCTGTTAATGGCGGAATTGCCGCAACGACAGTGTGCCAGTCAAAAATCAGCGTACCAATAGTTAAAGTTAAAATTAGCGTACCGCAAACGCCTAAAAGAGCGATACAAACTGCACGCCATTGCTCAAGCAGCTTTTTTAAACTCATTAAGGTTCCCAAATGCACTAATAATAGGCCAACACAAATTGTGCTGAAATTAGTACCAAAAGAGGCTGTTGCAACAACATCTTTGGGCAAAAAGGTCCAATAACCCAATACAAATAAGACTGCCGTCATAAAAACTGATGGAATATAGGTGTGCGTTAGAGAAGATACCCATTCTCCTAACATTAAGAACAGCATCACGACTAAAAATGAGATGATAAATTGCATATTTATACCTCCGCTTGGTTGAGCAATAATTAAAGATAAATTAAAGAGAATATTAACCAATTTATTAAATTAAGTCAATAAAAGATTAAAATAAATTTGACATTAGCTTAAACAATTATTAGAATACACAATTATTACAGCAAATGTTACCAAAGCACTTCAATTTAAACTTAAGGAGGTTATTATGACTAAACAGCTTTTTTACAATTTTTCATTATTTGATGGTAATAAACGTGATCTCCAAGCTGATGCCTGGATGTTAGTTGATGATCAAACGGGTAAAATCGTCAGCGTAGGGACTGATGGCACTAACCTGCCCTCGGCTGAACAAAAAACCGACTTAGCAGGAAAATATGTGATGCCTGGTTTAATTAATTGCCATACTCACATAACCATGGAGCCAAGCGTTGGGGATGGTGGAACTACAGCTAACGTTGTTGCCTCAACGGTTAGAGCTGTCAAAAACTTACATACCTTTTTAAAATCTGGTGTAACCTACATTCGTGAATGTGGTAGTACTTATGATATTGATATTACCTTAAGCAAGCTAGTTGCTGACGGTACGATTGACCATGCACCCGAGATTTTACCATCAGGTCGGCCTTATTCAATGACTGGCGGTCACGGAGATTTCCCTAACTTTGGTCACTTAGTTGATTCTCCTGATGAAATGCGTAAAGCCGTAAGGCGTGGGCAAAAAAAGGGAGCTAAGGCTATCAAGGTCATGGCAACCGGTGGCGTAATGACTAAAAATGATTTTATGGATGATCCGCAATTGAGTACAGCAGAAATAAGCGCGGCAGTTGAAGAAGCTCATCATAAAGGCAACATCGTAGCCGCACACGCAGAAGGTAATCCAGGAATCTTGAACGCTATCAAAGCCAAAGTCGATTCTATTGAACATGGCTTTTATGTTAATGATGAAGAAATTGATCTTATGCTTTCTCAAGGAACCTTTTTAACGCCAACAATTGTGGCAGACTGGGCTATTCCCAAATATGGTACTGGTATTTTGCCCGACTGGGAAATTAAAAAAGCAGCTGATGCACTAGATGATTTACGTCATAATATTGCCCATGCCTATAAGCGCGGTGTTGCGATTACCTTAGGTACCGATGCTGGTACGCCATTTAACGATTTTTCTATGACTCCTTTTGAGCTCGAATTGATGGTTAAAATTGGCTTTAGCACATATGATGCTCTACTAACATCTTGTCAAAACTCAGCTAAATTAATGCAAATTGCCGATGAATACGGCACGCTAGAACCAAACAAATACGCGGACTTCTTAGTATTAGATGCTAACCCATTAGCCGATATTACTGCCGTCCAACAAGAAGATAAAGCGGTATACAAAAAAGGGCAAAGAGCATATTAAAAAGGAGCTATCATAATAATGGAAACACAGCCTTGGTTTAAATTAATTCCGCAAGAGCAAATGATTAAATGGCGGCGATATTTTCATGCTCATCCGGAACTTTCTTTTAAAGAAAACAAAACTAGCAAAGAAATAACTCAGATTCTTGCATCCTTTGACCAAATTACTATTACTCATCCCACTCCTACCAGCGTCCTAGGAACAATTAAGGGAGCATACCCTGGAAAAAAGATTTTACTACGTGCTGATATAGACGCACTTCCTGTAAAAGAGGAAACCGGGCTCGACTTTGCTTCACAAAACGATGGCGTCATGCATGCCTGCGGTCACGATACGCATACCGCAATTTTATTAGCAACAACAAAGGTATTGACTCAATTACGGTCACAATTGCACGGAACGGTTCAGGTCATTTTTCAACATGCTGAAGAGCAGGTGCCTGGCGGTGCAAAGGAAATTGTTGCCAGTGGTCAGTTGCATAATCTCGATGCTGTTATTGGCTTGCACATCATGACTGGGCTTAAAGCCGGAACTGTTAACATCGTAACTGACGGCCCGGTGACAACGGGCGCGGATGCTTTTGATCTAACAATTCAGGGTAAAGGTAGTCACGGATCAATGCCGCAAGAAGGCATCGACCCAATTACTGTCGGTACAGAGATTATTAACCAATTACATACAATTACCTCTCGTTTTACCCCGCCAAAAGACCTAAACGTTGTTACTGTGGGCAAGTTTCATTCAGGCGTAGCTGTTAATGTCTTACCTGACACAGCCACAATCGGCGGTTCCGTTCGCACTATTGATGAGGACACGAGGCAGGCCATTGCCAACAGAATTAAGAAAATTGTCAAGAATACATGTGACACTTATGGTGCTTCCTACCAATTAGATTATCAGTTTGCATATGCTGCAGTCATAAACGATCCTAAGATTGCCAGTCTTGTTAAACGATGCGCACTTAAAGTTTTGCCTAAAGAAATGGTTCCTGCAGGGACAATGATGAGCGCTAGTGAAGACTTTTCCGCATATGGTAAGCTTGCACCTCTTTGCTTCTTCTTGCTTGGTGGTGGAACCGAAGAGGAAGGATATCCTTATTCCAACCATAGTCCTAAATTTATTATTGCTGAAGATGCACTTCTTAACGGTGTAAAAACCGAAGTAGAAAGCGTCTTAGAATTTTTAAGTTAACCAAAGACATTAAAAAACGTGCTAAATCAGGTTGCATAACGTTTGACACCCTGCATCTTAGTACGTTTTTTTCTTAATATTATTAATTTAAAAATAGAGTCCAACAATTGTGCCAGTTAAAATCGATGCTAATGTTGCTCCTAAAAGTAATTTCATCGAAAACTTGGCAACAAATGCACCTTGCTTTGCACTAATTGATTTAATTGCCCCCGTAATAATTCCGATTACACTAAAGTTCGCAAAGGAAATCAGGTACGAAGAAATAATTGCAACGGCCTTAGGACTCAGAGCATGAACTATTTTATGTAACTCTCCTAACGCTACAAATTCATTGGTAAGCATCTTCGTTGCCATCAAGCTGCCAACCTGTTGGATATCTTTAACCGGTACTCCCATTAAATAAGCAATTGGTGAGAAGATGTAACCTAAAATTTGGGTGAAACTGATATGAATGAGTGCCGTACAAGTACTATTTAAAAATGTAACCAGGGCAACAAAGCCAATTAGCATGGCGGCAACAGTAATGGCGAGGTTGAAACCATCCTGAATATAATTGCCAACCACTTGGAAAAATGGTTCTTTTGTTAAGTCACTAGTTGCTGATTCCGCATTGACCGCTTGGTTTTCTTCATCAGTCACGTCATACGGATTAATAATGCAAGAAACAATTAGTGCTGACAAAATGTTTAGAAAAACAGCAGTAACTACAAATTTCCCGGGCACGAGCTGCATATATGAAGCTAAAACTGCCGCCGAAACTGCACTCATAGCTGAGGCACAGATTGTGTAGAGACGTTTTTCATTTAGTTTTGGAATGGTATCTTTAATGGTTAAAAAAACTTCTGGCTGTCCTAAGATTGCTGTTGAAACCGCAAAGTAGCTTTCTAGTTCACCCATTCCAGCAAGTTTGTTTAAGAGATAGCCTGTCCACTTAATGATAAACGGTAAAATCTTTAAGTAGTTTAAAATTCCAACCAAAGCAGAAATAAAAACTATTGGCATTAACACGTTAAGAAAGAAGACCGAAGCTCCTTTTTGAATTACTAATCCACCAAAGACAAAGTTGATTCCGCCAGCTGCCTGAATCATCAGCCAATTAAAGAAACTAGAGATTGCTCCCATCGCTTTAATACCACCAGAAGTATTCAAGCACAGAAAAGAAATAACCAACTGAAGGACAAACATAATGCCCATTTTTTTAAATTTAATATGCTTGCGATCGCTGCTAACTAACCAGCCAATTACTAACACCAGAAGAATTCCGGTTAATAAGAATACAAATCGCATTTTTTCCACCTTTCTAAATAATGAATAGGATAATGGATCTGATCTTTTAGTACCAAGAGCCTGGCGGGCTGCTTTTTACAGCTTCGCAGCTACTCCTAGTAACTATCGCTACTATTTCATGTATTTAAGGTTCGCTATGGTCAAAGCTCAGACTTATCTATTAAGTAAATGACTTTTACCTTTGATTTTGCTAAAAATTACCGACAAACCTCAATTTTAACAGTAACTACTCAATAACTCGATAAATCATTGGCTTTTTATCTGCATGATCTGCAATCGCAATATTCTGATACAGCAGATCCTTAATGTCATCAACATTAGGCCGGTTACTATAAATGGTTAGCAAGCTTTCTCCTGCCTTAACTTCATCGCCAACTTTTTTCTTCAATTCGATACCGACGCTGTAGTCAAGTTGGTCGCCAGCTTTTTGCCGACCACCACCAAGCATCATGCTGGCAATTCCAACTTCATCAGCTTTAATTTCTTCTACAACTCCGCTTTGTTTAGCAGGCAGCTCAATCTTATATTTAGCTTGCGGCATGAGTGAATAGTCGTCAATAACACGTTCATCACCGCCTTGAGCTTTGATCATGGCACGAAAACGATCTAATGCTTTACCTGAACTAATTGCCTCTTCCAGTAATTTCCGGGCCGTTTTTGCATCTGCAGCTTTACCGCCTAAAACAACCATATAGCTACCCAAAGTAAGCATCAATTCTTTAACATCTTCGGGACCCTTACCCTTCAAGACATCAATTGATTCCTCTATTTCAAGTGAATTGCCAACTTTATATCCTAAAGGCTGATTCATGTCGGAAATAACTGCCATACACTTTAAACCAACGCCTTTACCAATTGCAACTAAGGCTTTAGCTAAGGCAACAGAATCATCTAAGGTCTTCATAAAGGCCCCCGATCCCGTTTTGACATCAATTACTAGTGCATCAGTACCAGAAGCAATTTTTTTACTCATAATAGAACTAGCAATTAACGGAATCGAGTCTACAGTATCTGTGACATCCCTTAAAGCGTAAATTTTTTTATCGGCAGGTGCAATATCACCAGTTGCGCCAATAATAGCTAATTTTTCTTTAGCCACTTGTTTGATAAAATCTTGCTCACTGATTTCAACTTGGTACCCTGGGATCGCCTCCAACTTATCCAAAGTACCACCAGTATGCCCTAATCCCCGGCCAGAAATCATTGGGACCGGAATGCCCGTAGCCGCAACAACAGCAGCCAAAGGGATACTGATTTTATCACCAACACCTCCCGTTGAGTGCTTATCCACTTTAATTCCTGGAATTTGTGATAAATCTAGCCGATCGCCAGATTCCATCATTTTCATAGTCAAAGTGGCTCTTTCTTGATCCGTCATATCTTCAAAATAAGTTGCCATCAATAATGCACTCGTTTGGTAGTCTGGAATCGTCTGATTGCAGACACCATCAATGAAAAACTGAATTTCCGGTGAAGTTAATTCTTGACCATTACGTTTCTTGTCAATAATATCGACCATTCTCATTTCTATCTGCTCCTTACTTTCTTTTTACAAAATTTAATAACAAAGTTAGGGAAGCGCTTACAATTTGGGCAAAAAAAGTTACCCATGTTATAGCCAAAATATTTTTATTACCAGTCTTTGCTTGCCTTTATCGCAATCTAGGTGCATTGAGAGGTTTTTTCATTTTGGCTATATCAGAGAATAATTATTCATAATCGATTAGACTTTGGGCTAGCGTAGCATCAATGATTGCAATATTTGCATATCGAGCTTTTAAGACGGCATGAACAGCCGCAGTTTTACGCAAGCCGCTTGCTACTACAATCGAACTTTCTTTTTGCCCCAAAGCTTGCACTTCAATACCAATCGTTCGTTCATTTAACTCTTGATCAATAATTTGACCATCACTATCAATAAAACGGGAAACAACATCGCCAACAGCTTTTGCTTGGATTTCATTTTTCTGAGCTTTAGTGAGGTAGCCTAAGTTAAACAACAATGAATTATTGTTGGTGCTACCAACGGTAAATAAAGCAATATTAGCCTTTTGTCCTAAATCAAGGATTTGTTTAATAAAACGATCCTGTTCAACTAATTCTTTGGTCGTTTTACTATCAAAAATAGTTGGCAGTGGCAAATACTGTGCGCGTGTTTGAAAGGCTTGCGCCAATTCATTAATACTCTCATAGGCATAAGTCTTTTCGTGATTAAAGCTAAAGCCACCTTTAAGCTGCACTGTTTTTACTCCAGGGATTGTCTGCTCAGTTAAGTTAGTCGTCACAGCATGAATCGTCTTGCCCCAACCAATTCCAATAATGTCGTTAGGCTTAACTAAATTAGTCAAAAAGCTTGCAGCATAAGCGCCGACGCTATCAAGACTAGTTTGTTGACCCGCATAATGAGACGGGACGATTTTTATTTGTGCGTGGTAACGTTGTGCCAAAACATTAGTTAAATCCGAATAATTAATAAAAGGATTTTCTATTTCAATTTTAACTAAACCTGATTCCTTGGCTAACTGTAATAGCCGAGAGATTGTCGGGCGGGAAAGCTTCATTTTTTTAGCAATTGCCGCTTGGCTAAGATTCTCTTCGTAGTATAACTGAGCAACTATTAGTGCCTGCTTTAACTTTGTTTCACCGTTATTTGTCATGTTTCACCTATTATTTGAGTTGATTCAAAAAGCTTGTCCCCCAATTATTAGTGTTAGTCTTAAAGTTTTCCGCAACCGTGGCACCAAAATCACTAAACGTTGACCGTGTTCCTAAACTACCCGGATTCTTCATGCTTGGTGAATAAACTAAAAGGGGAACTAATTCTCTAGTATGATCAGTACCTCGATAGCTTGGATCATTACCATGGTCAGCAGTGATAATTAACAAATCATCTTCATGCATTTGAGCTAAAACATGACCAAGGCGATGATCAAAATCCATTAAGGCTTGACCGTCACCTTTTATATTACGCCGATGACCGTACATTGCATCAAAATCAACTAAATTTGTAAAACAAAATCCGGTAAAATCTTTTTGCATGACATGATCTAAGTGATCCATGCCATCCATATTGCTCTCATTATGGTAACCTTGATCGATACCTTCTCCACTAAAGATATCATTGATTTTACCAATTCCAATGGTTGTCACGCCATTATCTTGCAAATAATTTAAAGTTGTTTTTCCAGTTGGTTTAAGAGTAAAGTCGTGCCGGTTTGCCGTTCTAGTAAAATGATCTTTATCTGGGCCAACATAAGGACGGGCAATAATGCGGCCAACAGTATATTCGGGTCCATTTACTAAACTACGGGCATATTCACAGATACGGTATAATTCATCAACCGGAATTACATCCTCATGGGCAGCAATTTGTAAAACAGAATCACCAGAAGTATAAATAATCAAATCACCGGTTTTCATTTGCTGCTCACCTAGTTCAGCAATAATCTTAGTACCGGATTCTGGACGATTACCAATAATTTTTCGTCCGGAAAACTTAGCAATTTTATCTAATAAATCTGCAGGAAAGCCGTGCGGGAAAAATGATAGTTCAGTCTTTACTGGTAACTGCATCATTTCCCAGTGACCATCCATACTATCTTTACCAACCGAAACTTCCTGCATGTTGCCATAGTATCCGATTGGCTGATCAGCCTTAGGAACACCCTTAATGGCAGTCTTACGTTGATTAGACAAACCCAATTTTTGTAAATTAGGTAATTTCAAATCACCATTAAAGTACTCGCCAATATGACCAAGAGTATCCGAACCTACATCGTCAAACTTGGCGGCATCTTGGGCCTCACCAGTACCAATCGAATCTAAAACAATACCAAAAATTCTTTTATAAGCCATTTTTCCTCCCTTTAATCCTTTGCACCTTCGAGTATTTTGACGGTAGCACTGACACCTAAACGATTAGCGCCCGCTTCAATCATGCTGATTGCTTCTTCATAGCTATGAATTCCGCCTGAAGCCTTTACTCCTAAGCGATCACCAACAGTTTGGCGCATCAACTTTACATCAACTGTTTTTGCACCAGCAGAACTAAAACCGGTTGAAGTTTTAACAAAATCTGCATGAGCTTTTTCAGCCAATTGACAAGCTTGAACAATCTGGTCGTTAGTCAAAAATGATGTCTCAATAATCACTTTTAATAACTTGTTTTGTGCATGAACGGCATCGGCTACTTGTTCAATATCCTTTTGAACAGCTTCAGCGTTTCCGCTGACCAATTCACCGATATTGATAACCATATCCAATTCATCTGCACCATCACTGATAGCTTGCTTGGCTTCGAAAACCTTTGTGGCCGTACTGGTAGCTCCTAAGGGAAAGCCAACAACACAACAAGTATTAATTCCAGTGCCAGTTAATTGCTGGTGAACCAATCCTGCCCAATACGCATTGACACAGACAGACGCTGTCTGATATTGTTTGGCTTCAGCACAAGTTTGCAAAATATCCTTCTTACTTGCATTTGGTTTCAAAAGAGTATGATCCAAATACTTTGCTAATTCTGCTTGATTAATTTTTTCCATTAATTGAAACCCCTTTCTCTAATTTCAAGTTAATTATATAGCTTATTTTACAAATGTAAAGTTATTTATTGAAATTTTGTTCACGAAATCAAGATAATGACCTAGTAATAACTACCAAAAAACTGACTATGTAGTCTTTTGAGCAATATTTGGGCACATAAAAAACCGTAAAATTAAGCTAAATAATTTTACGGTTCTTATTTAATTAAATTTTTTATTATTACAACTTTAAAAAGTTCTCCGCGTTGCGCAAATCTTCAATTGAAAGCTGCCCTGGTGCAGAAGTTTGTCCAACCGCGCCAAAAGATAAACTTGAACCAAAAACTTGCCCAGCAATCCTAGTTACCTTGCCAATGTCACCCATTGCCATTGTAATTAACGGATTAGTAATTGCCGCATGTGTTTCAGTTGTCGCCTGCAAAAGAGTTAAGACGTCACTGGCACTATGAGGCATACAAGCAAGCTTGGGCACATCGGCACCAAGCTCTGCCATTTTTTTCAACCGAAATTCAATAACATCTTTAGCGGGAACTTTTTCAAAATCATGATTGCTCATAATTGCGACAAGATTGTAATCATGTGCAAGATTAACCAGATTCTGAACCCGTTTTTCATCATGGAATAATTCAATATCCACGGCATCTCCAAGGCGATTAGTAATTACTGTTTCTATCAGCTTGAGGTAATCATCTTCAGTTAAATCACAGACGCCACCCTCATTTTTAGTACGAAAAGTAACTAAAATTGGCAACTCGCCAACCGCTTTGCGTAGTTTCTTAGCCGTAGTAATTAATTGTTCATAATCATTAATCCCAACAGAATAGTAGTCAATGCGCCATTCCATTAAGTCAGGCCGAGCTGCTAAGATTTCCGTCGCTGAATTAATAATTTCGTCTTCATTTGAGCCAACGTTAGGAACCGCAATCTTGGGCAAACCTTCACCTAAAACAATATTTCTAATTTTTACTGTTGCCATTGGTTTAACCTCAATTATTTATTGTCGTCAGAAAACATAATCTCACGAATATAATCGGTTGGCATGTCTTTTCCGGTCCATAGCTTAAATGATGCGGCTCCCTGATCAATCATCATGCCGATTCCATCATAAACATGTTCAACGCCAGCTTCTTGTGCAACCTTCATTAGCTTAGTAGTTCTTGGCGAATAAACAGTATCAAAGACAACCATATCCTTGTGGAACCATGATGGATCTGAAACCAAAGTTTTATCTTCTAGTGGCTTCATACCAATACTGGTAGCATCACAGTAAATATCACTTTCAGCAATTGAATTTTTAAATGCTTCTTGGTCTGAAAGCTCAGTTAACGAAACTTTACAATCTGTTTTTTCTTGAATAGTTCTTACATTCTTTTCAGCTTGTGCCCATTTATCATCCTTAATATTAAATATTCTAATTTCTTTGGCACCATCAAGTGCAGATTGAACAGCAATTGGTGTAGCAGCACCACCGGCCCCGGTCATGGTCATAACCTTACCCTTAATTGAAATACCTTCGTCCTTAAGGGCCTGCACAAAGCCAATCCCATCAGTCGTGTAACCCGTTAAAACGCCATTGTCATTAACAATTGTATTTACCGCATCACACATTTCCGAAGCAGGAGATAATTTATCCAGGTACTTAATAACTTCTTTTTTATTAGGCATTGAAACATTTGAGCCCCGCATATCTAATGTCCTAATTGCATCAACAGCCTTTTCCAACTTATTATTACCTATTTCAAAACAAAGGTAAGTATAGTTTAAACCTAATTTAGCAAAAGCATTGTTATGCATTGTTGGCGACATTGAGTGCCGGATCGGATATGCCATTAAACCAATTAGATAAGTATGTCCATCTAACCAACCAGTAATTGGACCATTAATTCCCGTAATTTTATTAGCCATTTTAAAGCTCTTCTTTCTTAAAAATAAATCCTTATTTAATATCTATTTAGCTGAGGCACCAGATACAGTATCTGCTTTTTCTGCTGGTGCCGATAAAATTTGCTGGTAATTCGCATTATCTGCTGCTTCTGTGCCCGCTACAAATCCAGATGCATAACTCCATGAATTCATCATACTTGGCATTGAATCATGACCATTAGCTCCCCCAACTATTTCACCGGAAGCATAAAAATTAGCAACAGGATTGAACTCCTGATCAAGCAGCTGCATTTGCTTATTAGTTTCATAGCCACCTAAGGTCGTACAAAAACGGAGCTTTTGCTCAATCACGTAATAAGTAGATCCTTCATATTCGTGCATAAATTTAGCTGGACGGTTAAATTCATGATCCTTGCCGGCTTTAACTTCATCAGCATAATCTGTTAATGTTTTCTGCAAATTAGTGTAGTTAATACCAGCTTTTTGCGCGACTGTTTGTAAATCACCTTTGACTAAAATTGGACTCTTTTTGCCGTCAAGATCAAAAAAGCCCTGAACTTCATCTGCCGTAAAACCATATTTCAGCAATAATTCGTAAAACCTGTCCCAAGTTCGCTGATCCATAACAACAAAGGCAATTTTATCTTTTTGAGCAGCGATTGCATCCCTAAAATGAGTATAAGGTGCCGATTCATTTACAATTCGCTTACCATCGGTATTAACAAAAATAGCCCCCATATCAGTAGCTTCTTTAGTTGAATATGTCGTCAATTTTGCAATCCCCGGTTCTACTTCTAGACCGTGTGGGTAAACCTTATACCAGTCAAGATTGCGTGCTACTAAATTCATATTTTGAGCAAAGTCAAAATAATCACCAGTTGAAGTCATTGGCCCATAGTATGGAATTTTAGTTTTATGCTCGCGATAATCACGTGCACCCCAGCCACCAGCTGCCATTACAAGTGATTTGAAATTAACTTTTACTGTTTCGTGCTTGCCTTCAGCAACCAGTGAAACTAGCTTACCTTGATCGTCTTTATTCAGTTGTTCAACCCTAGTTTCAAGTAGAATTTTTCCACCTTTTTTCGTAAAAGCTTCTGCGACTTTTGAAACTAATTCATAGGAACTTTCTGATGGCATCTCAATTTGGCGGTCGACTGAATGCTCAATTGTTTGCGTTTCAGCTTTTTGATAGGTAAGATTGGCAAACTCTGTGATAAAGTCAACGGCTTTACCAATATTATTAGCTAAAAGCTGCGATAGTTCTGTGTAATTGGTTCCACGACTTTCACGAGTGATGTCTTTTACAAGTAATGCTGGAGAATCTTTTTGTGCTTCTTCACCAAATAAATTAGCAGAAACTTTTGATCCGGTGCCAACGACATTTGACCCATTAAGAATGGTTGCACCGCCAATATAACCGTTCTTTTCAAGCACAAGGACATTTTTTCCGAGCGCCAGGGCGCGCGCAGCAGCCATTAAACCTGCCATTCCTGAACCAATAACTGCAACATCGACATCTAAAGTTACATCGCGGTGCTCTGGTTTTGATAATTTAGACTGAATGGCAATACCGTTTTCCTTAAGTGCCTTACTACCAGAGTCTAGCATTGCCTGGGTCATGATTGATGCACCAGAAACGGCATCAACAGAAAAACTTTGATTTTTAATGACGTTTTCTTTGAGTTTGCCAACTACTTGTTTAAAAATACCAGGCGTTTCCGAACTTTTAGTTACTTTGATATCTTCAATCCGATCATTGGCCACAGCAATATCAAAATCAATTTGACCATTACGTCCCATTGCCTGGGCTTTAATTATTTTTTCTGACATAAATAAATTCACCTTTTTTATTAATTAGCCTTTAATAGCAAATTTCTTACTGCGAACAATTAAAATTGCTGCTAATACTACAGAAATTATTGTGATAATTGCAGTAATCCAGAACACCATCAAAGTACTTGCAGCGTTTGCCTTTAATACAAATGCTGCAACTAATGGTGCAACAAAGTAAACTACGGCTGGTGCAAAACTATAGTATGAGGTAATCTTACCGTGGCTTTGTGGGAAATATGATGTCAGAACTGATAAGCCAACTTGCCACACACCACCAGCAGTAAAGAAACCAACTGCTAGAGCACCGACTTCGCCTGCCACTAATGACGGACTAATGATCATAAACAGTAATCCAAGAGCAGTA
This sequence comes from Lactobacillus sp. B4026, assembly GCF_026535825.1. Classification (NCBI taxonomy): domain Bacteria; kingdom Bacillati; phylum Bacillota; class Bacilli; order Lactobacillales; family Lactobacillaceae; genus Lactobacillus; species Lactobacillus sp. B4026. The sequence goes on along the minus strand of NZ_JAFNPD010000003.1, from coordinate 8,595 downwards.
ATGATTGAGTAAACCAAAATCAGATTTAGCCGTTTAACTTTTGTAACTAAAGCTGAGGTAACAAAAACTGAGATTAAGGAGGCAATTGAATACCAAGAAACTAATTGATTAGCACTTGCGGCAGGCTGATTTAATACGTATTGACCATAATATGGTGCATATAAAGAAAAAATGTAAAACGTAAAACAAAGCGTAAAGCCTAATGCAATAATCATTAAACCGTCAACTGCCAATTTGGGCTGTTGAGCATCTGCTAAATGAGTCTCAGTTTCACCTGTATCATCCTTTTTTTCGACAGCCTGTGGTGCGTAAGCCGTCTTAAGCGTAATAACAACATCAAGTGAAATTATTAATACTAAAATACAAGCTGTTATCCGCGGATTATTAATTAGTTTGACACAAAATGGAAACAGCATTTGCATTACTTGCATTGCCGCTTTAACAAAAGAATTCATTGTTGCTGTTTTTGTAGGAAATGCATCTGCTAAAGCCGGATAACCAGCCGTATCACCAAATGAGTTGGTAGCACCAAAAAACATTGCCGCAATGCCAGCAACCCAAATGTTGCTAGCAAAAGCTGCTCCGAGCAAGAAAACCGCATCACTCAGTAATGCAATTAGTAAAGTTTTCTTGCGCCCAATTTTATCTGAAATTGCTCCAGCAAATAGAATCGTAATAATTCTGCCCAATCCAACCATAGCAATGACCAATGATACTTGAGTCTCGCTGGCATGCCACGAACTAGCTAAAATTTGCCGATATTGGCTAATAAATAGCGTTGCAGCACCAACAACTGCAAAGTGTAAATAAACAGAGGCTGCTACTCCCGCGTAACTTTTTTCTTGTTTCATAACTTCACCTTTCAAAATTAATCGTTAATAAGCACAAATAATATAACCTATTTTATGTTTTATGAATAATTGTTTATAACATGCTTGCTATTATTAATAACTATAATAGAAAACGTTACCACAATGGGATTTATGGCAAAGTTTATACTGCTATCTTTTTGTGAAAGTTGTTTTAAACAAGTAAATATCGTAGTTTTGCACTCGTGAATGCGCTTTAATCAATATTTTTATAGTTTATCTTAATACTTTAGTTAAAAAAATAAATAGCGAGGAGAAGTATCTCTACCTTCAACCTCGCTATTTTATTATTTAATACCAAATCTTTTTTTAATCATTGCAAGATATTTTTGCTCTTCTTGATCCTGTGGATGATACTGCTCAATTGAGCCAGCAATCGGATTCAGTTTCTCATCCACTGCAACATAAGTAAACACAGCTTCTCCAATTAGCTCCGTGCTTGAATCATCGATTGCCAGCCGATTAATCTCAGCATAGATAGTCATCGTTTTGGAAGTTGTTTTAAGCAAACTAACACAAAAACTAATATGATCACCCACATAACTTTTTTTGTGGAAAATAAACTTATCAATTCGGCCAGTAAGTGTTCTCGTATGACAGTATGAGTTAGCAAACATCCCCATTGCCGAATCGGCATTATCCAGTAGTGTGCCACCATGTGTAATATTCATGTGATTTAGCATTTTGGGCGTAATAAAATAATCCGCCATTTGTCGTTTAAAAAAATTATCTTCCATTTACTTCTTGCCTTCCAGCAGTTTTCGTAATAAATATTTTTTTACTTTGCCGTTGGCTGTTTTAGGTAAAGAATCGACTATCAAAATTTTTTCTGGCCATAACTTTTTATCAACTTGCTGTTCTCGTAATTCAGCAAGCAGCTTAGTTTTATTTAGCGCCAGCTGACTATGATTTAAAACAATAATTGCGCCAATTCTTTGTCCTAGACGGTCATCAGGCACGCCTAAAACGGCTACTTCCTTAATATTTTGACAGCTTTTGATTTTTTCTTCAACTAACGCTGCAGAAATATTTTCACCGCCACGAATTATCTTATCGCTATTGCGACCATCAATTTCAAAAAGACCGTCACTATTATAATGACCTAAATCACCTGTTATCAGCCAGCCATGATCAAAAGCTTCACGCGTTTTCTCAGGATTATTAAGATAGCCCTGAAACACTACTGGCCCACAAACTTCAATTATTCCCTGAACGTCTTTTTGTTCGACAACGTGCTGTTTCTTAACGATTCGAACCTTGACGCCAGTTATTGGTGTTACCGCTGTCGTCATAGCCTGATGTTCCGCAAAATAATTGCTTGGCGTGTAACTAAACGGAACTGCTTCTGTTAATCCATAACAATTATAAAGTGGAATATTGCGCTTTTTTGCTTGGACTAACAGACTAGTTTTGATCTTGTCACCGCCACAAATTAACATTCTTAGCTGTCCGATATTTGCAACGTGGAAAAGCAAATCATACATAATAGTTGGCAAGCTATCAATACAAGTAATCGGCAGCCGCAGTAACAATTTAGCCACTTCATCAACTTGATAATGTTTCATTAAAACCATAGTGCTTCCGGCCATCATTGTTGAAATTAATCCGTGGTGAAAGCCAATGGCATGGTAAAGTCCCGAAACTAATAAAATCATGTCATGCTTATTAATACCGAAAGCAGCATTATAGCCTATTTCTGCAGCCAAAACATTTTGATTAGATAAGACCACGCCTTTTGACAGGCCACTGGTTCCAGATGTATTAATTACAATCACTGGTGCGCTAGCCCCTGCTTTATTAGTAAAAGGACTAATACCGTGCTTTATTCTGGTAAAAATTTTTAGATCACCATTTACTTCAACTTGATAATGCTTTAAGTGTTTAAAGTTGCTAATGGTATCTCGTCCACGAACCGAAGCTTGGGAAATAATTGCACAAGGTTGAAACCTTTCCACTAAGTTTTCAACTTCGGTAATGTCCAAATGCGGATTCAGTGGATTTATCACTGCGCCAAGTTCAATGCACGCAAGAATAGTAGCAACATTTTCAACATCAAGTTCAAACTGCAGTGCAACCAAATCGCCTTGACCAATTCGACATGCTTTCAGTAACTTAATTTTAGCCGCAACTAACTTGGCTATCTCACCGTAGCTATATTGCTGATCATTTTCAATTACAAATACTTTTTGTCGACTCTGGCGTAAACGCCAGTTCCATAGCTCCTTAACGGTTGCTATCTTAGCGTTAACATTCATTTTTTCGCCTTACAAAAGATCATTCAGTTGGCTAATGACTTTGTTTGCATCCCCAACAATGCCATAATTAGCCAATTTAAAAATCGGTGCTTCTGGATCAGTATTGACTGCAATTACTTGCTTTGATTTATTCATTCCACTAGTGTGCTGGACAGCACCGGAAATGCCAAAAGCATAGTAGACATCTGGCTTGACCGTCAAATTAGAAATACCAATCATGCGTTCCGGACTAAGCCAACCCAAATCAGTTACTGCTTTAGTGGCGCCAACACTGGCATTCAATTTTTGGGCTAACTTCATCAACGGCTTAAACTGCTGCTGTGAACCTAATCCCTTACCACCAGCTAACACTACTTTAGCAAAAGCCAGTCCATTGCCCGCAGTTTTTGCTTGGCGATACTGCTGCTTTGTTTGCTCATTTAGCGACCAACTGATCACATCAACTTTAGCCGGCTCATTCGCTGCAACGCCATTACACGAAAACGTAATCACCGCTTGTTTAGCTAGGGGAATAACTCGCTTGGCACTAGTAGCACCAATATCTTGCGTAACCGTCAAGTTCGGTGTATCAGTAATTTTTTTGGCATCTGCAACAAAAGTTATATCAAGTAAGGCAGCAATTCTGCTTCCTAGACTACTACCCAAACTATCATTATCAAAGACTAGTAAATAATCTGTTTTGCTTCTGAATATCTGTTTTAGTTTTGTTAAAACAGCATCAAAGTTAGCAATTGTATAAGCATCATTTTGATAAATTGTTGTTTTAACTCCGGATTGAGCGTACTTTTCTGTAATTTCTGTAGCATGATTTGAAAAGACAAGTACTTCTTTTTCACCAGCAAAATTATTCTTTAAACCTGCTAAAGTATTGCTGCGGTTGCCATCCATACTATTTCGATCTTCTACTTGAATATAATAGATTGATGTCATTTTTCTACCTCAATATTCCGTCTTGGCGCAACGCAGCAACTAACTTCTGTGTAGCTTGGGGGTCTTCAGTTAAATCAAAAATTTCTTTTTGCGGTCGTTTATCCT
>NZ_JAFNPD010000003.1:0-4341 GCF_026535825.1 Lactobacillus sp. B4026 | reverse complement strand
TTCCGTCTTGGCGCAACGCAGCAACTAACTTCTGTGTAGCTTGGGGGTCTTCAGTTAAATCAAAAATTTCTTTTTGCGGTCGTTTATCCTTAGCTATAATCGAACTAGTTTTTTGCTTAGGCAATTTGTTAAAGGAAACGGCTGTAATACTTGTGTTAATGGCCTGATTTAAAGCAGAAAAGCCTGCTAAATGACTAACACTAACTGAACTTAAAACGGTTATAACAGCTGGTAATTTGCACTTGCCAGTAATTGCGCCTTGCTCCAATTTCATTTCAAAATTAAGTCCTGCATCAATTGCTGAAAGATGATCATAGTAATTTGACCCTAATTGGGTCGCAATCATTGCACTTAATTCAGTCCAGCCTGTACATCCTGCCAATATTAAATCGTAATTCTTATCTTGCTCTTTTAGGTAGTGGACAAATTCCTGCGCAATATAGTTTTGCTGCAAAGGATCATTAACATCACCCGCAGTAATCTTAATTGCTTTATCAGCACCTAAAGCCAGTGCTTCATGTAGAACCCTTTCAGCTACCTGGTCTTGTTCAAAAGTATAGGCATCAATTGTGCCGCCTTCTTGTTCAATCAGCTGCAGAGCATACTCTAGTGCACTTTTGTCTTCCTCACTCAAAAATAAGTTATTAGAATGATAAGTCACTTGTTTATGATGCGAAGTATACGTTTTTGAATTTACCGCTGCTTTTGCAATCACTGCAATTTTCATTTGAATTCCCCCACTTAGCCTAAATAATTCTTACTGACCTCACGGGCAATAGTCATTCGTTGGATTTCATTAGTTCCTTCCAAAATTTGGAATCCTTTAACATCACGCATCAGTTTTTCAACTGGATACGCACGAGTATAGCCATATCCACCTAAAATCTGGACTGCGTCCGAAGTTACCTTCTGTGCCGTGTCCGTAACAAAAAGTTTAGTCATTGCACCTTCTTGACGAACTGAAAGGTTATTGTCCATCATTTTCATCGTATTGTTGACAAGCAGCCGAGACGTTTCAACTGCCGTTGCCATATCTGCTAACATATTCTGGACGGATTCAAACTGCGCTATTGGCTGGTTAAATTGCTGCCGTTCATTAGCATATTTTGCTGCTTCAGACAGTGCTCGCTGCATAATACCGACAGTTAAGGTCGAAACATAGGCACGAGACAAATTTAAGCTGTTTAACGCAATATTAATTCCCCGTCCTTCTTTACCTAGCAAGTTTTTAGCTGGAACATGAACATTTTTAAATCCTAAGGGAACAGTATTTGATAATCGCAACCCCATTTTATCTTCGTGTTTTCCGACCCATATTCCAGGGCTATGGCGATCAATCATAAAAGCAGATAGCCCGTGATTGCCATTATCAGAAGTCCTGAAGATACCAATAAAGATATCTGCGATACCACCATTTGTGGCAAATGCCTTATTACCGTTGAGAATATATTCATCACCATGACGAACTGCAGTTGCTTTTACCGAACCCGCGTCAGAGCCCGCATCGGCTTCTGACATTGTGAATGCGGCGAATTTACCATCTTCAATTATTCGGGCAAATTCACGCGTTTGCTCTTCAGTTCCAGCTAACATTACACACCGCAGTGCAACAAAGGAGGTAATTAAAGTTAACGCATAACCTGCATCATATTCCGCAATTTTTTCAAAAACTAAGGCAGAATCTTCATATGAAAGCCCTGCGCCGCCATATTCTTTGGGGATTTCAAGCATATGAAGTCCCATTTTGATTGCCGGTTTAAATAGGCTTACTGGACAATCGCCTTCCTGATCATATTTTTTAATAATCTCTGGGCTAAGATAACGATCACCAAATTCCTGTGCCAAGTGAATGTATTCTCTTTGTGCTTGTGTATATTGTAATGTCATCTATTTCACCTATTTAAGCGGCTCATCTAAATGCCGCACACCACTAGCTGCACCTGATGCAATCATTGCCGCAATCTTTGCATCACTATAGCCAAGTTCATCTTTTAAGACTTCGCGCGTATCAGATCCTTGTGCACGCGAAGGCGTTAAGGTTGGCTTACCTTGTGAAGCAAATCGAACTGGATTAGTTGGGATATAACGTTTAGCACCAGATGGAAATTTCATTAACCGGATCTCATCATTATCAAGCGCCTCAGGATCCTGGTAGATTTCTGTTGGAATTTGACACGCCTCAAGGGGCAAGTCTTCTTTGCCAAATAAATCAATCCAATATGCTAATGGCTTTTGCTTGAATGCATCTTCCAAAATAGCTATCACTTCGCTACTAGTACCATTTGCGTTCAATGTATCCATTTTGTTATAGCGCTTATCGCCACAAACATCGTCACGGCCAATATCGTGCATCACTTTATCAAAGTCACGATCATATTCTGGAACACATAGAACAAACCACCGGTCATCTGCAGTTTTATAAGTATCATTGAACGGATTAGTGACTTCTCGCCGGCTTTTAGGATAAACATTACCGTATTGCGCAGATACCATTGCAATGTTTTGCATAAAAATTGCTGCATGGTTCAAATTAACCACGACTTTGTCACCTTTTCCGGTTCTTTGTGCTTGAAGTAAAGCAGCACAGATTCCTGCCGCCAAAGTCATTGACACCTGAAAATCACCGTAGCCATTTACGGGATTGTAAGGATTGCCGCCCTTATCAACCGTTGTGCCTTGAACACCGCCACGTGCTTGATAAGCAGTTGCATCGTAACCCGCTGCATCTTTCTTAGGACCAAATTCACCGTAACCACGGTCTTGGGCGAAAACCAGTTTAGGAAACTCTTGATGCAGTTCTTCCCAAGTAATTCCCATGTGTGCCAAGCTTTTGGTCCGCACTGAAGTAAGAAAAACATCTGCCGTTTTGAGTAAGTCTTTGAATGCTTGCATCCCATCTGGTGTCTTCATATTTAAAGTGACAAACCGCTTGTTCATGTTGGAAACATCAAAGCCCAAATTTTCATCATCTTCATATTTCATGCCAAAAACGGCACCTTGGGTTCGCCCAGCATCACCTTTGGGAGCTTCTATTTTAATTACATCAGCACCCCATTCGCCAAGCACCCTGCCAACAGTTGGTGCAGCCAAAAATTGCGTCAAATCAATAACTCTGATTCCCTTTAATATTTCATCAGCCATTTTTTATCTCCGCATTAGTTATAATTAAAGAGGATTGGAACTAATAATTTAATTTATTAGCTTCAGCCCTCCCAAGTTAGAATATCGCTTTATAAACTAGTAATTGGTGTCTGACCACCATCGTTGATCAGTAATCTCCCTGCTGTTAAGCGCTGAACCGAACGTGGTCCTTCCTCAAGCCACATTGCCCGGCAATCGCGGTATAACCGTTCAGCTGGGCCATAGGGATTGTCTTGGAAGTAGCCAATTCCACCAAAAATCTCTAACATATAATCAGAAACCAGCTTAACAGTATTAATACTTTCAAGTTTAGCTAATGACGCCTTCTTGGTAATATCCTTTCCTTCATCGTAGTCTTTAGCTAAATCCCATAACATCAGCCTAAGTGCATGAACTTTAGCACCCATGTCGGCAATTTCAAAAATGATTGATTGCCGCTTGCATAATGGCTTACCGAAAGTTACCCGGTCTTTAGAGTATGCAATCGACATTTCCAACATTCTTTGAGCCATTCCTAAGTTAGAATCAGCAATATGTGCACGCGATAATGATAGCGAAGAGATTGCAACTTTCATTCCTTCGCCACGTTTACCCAACATAAATTTGTCTGGCACACGCATATCTGTAAACTTTAAGTCGGCATGACCAGCACCGCGGCACCCCATCATCAGTGGCATTTCATTAGCTTCAAATCCGGGTGTATTTGTTGGGACAAAGAATGCAGATAAACGCTCATCACCTTCTTTATCAGGATCGGTAACAACGATTAGATAAGTAAAGTCAGCTACATCTGCATGAGAAATCAGCGTCTTTTCCCCGTTAATTACCCAGTCATCGCCGTCTTTAACAGCCAAGGTATGCAAATCTGCACCCGTACCGCCACTTTTTTCAGTTAAGGCAAAATTGGCATAAATTGATTTGTCCTGAAATTTATCCATATACTTATCTTTTAATTCTTGGCTACCAAAATTATCAAGAATTCGCCAATTCATGTCAGAAGCATGGTGCAAGTGCATCCTAATACCACCTTGAGTACGAGAAAATTCTTCTTGTACTTGTAGAATTTGTTTTTCACTTAAACCCCAACCACCATATTGTTTTGGCAATGCAAAGCGATACAGGTCATGCTTAATTGCTATTGGGAAAAAGTCTTGTGGAAACTTACGATTTTCTTCAATATAGTTAGTCATACGGTCAAAT
>NZ_JAFNPD010000024.1:0-2069 GCF_026535825.1 Lactobacillus sp. B4026 | reverse complement strand
AAATAAAGTGAACCGAGGTTAGGCCGCTATATTGATACAAATAGATTAATGCTATTAAAATAGCGCAATAAATAATTGTCGTGAGCATAAACTTGCCAACACGTTTAGCACGTGAAGCAGTTTGATCTTTTTTAACCATATTCTTCATATCTCTTCCAACTTTTCTTTGTTATATGATATATAGCATACATCGTTAATTATATTATATAAAATATAATATGCAACAATTTTTTAAAAGATAGGAACATTAGAAATGAAATTTAATAACAGTAATTTAAGCTTTTCAGATTGCAACTCCTAAGCTAAAATCAAAAAATCTATCACTTTTAGTAGAATATCATTTATAGAAAAAAAGCCTGACTTTATTCTGTATAGTGAACAAAATCAGACTTTTATTTTTGTTATATTAATACTAACCTATCTGTACCAGATAAGCTTACAATCCTTTATTTGGAACTAAGAATTGGCTAATGGAATAAGTAAGATATTCTTCTAGATATAGTACATCAATTGTATATAGCCTTTAACTGTAGAAATGATTTTTCCAAAGATGAACGTAATTTATTTAACCCTAAATAGCTTAATGTGGGAAAGAATATTTTATTAATGTTTTGATCATCTTTGGTTTGTGTATACAAAATACATTCGTTACCAAATTCTAGACGAATTTTTTCATAAGCCAAATCATCATCTATTTTTATATTATTAAGTTCAGTAATTAATTTTTTGCATATACCAAATTTTTAAATAGCAATACTAGTGCTGCATTGTTTAACGTTGTTACAGTTTCATGCCTCCAACTAATATTATGAACAATATCATCTGTATTTTTTTGATATTTTTGTATGAGCATCTGTGCCAAACCAATGATTCGTTTTCCAGATAAAAGAAAAAGTGTATTACCAAAATTAAATAAGTCTTCATAGCGCCAGTCTTTAATTTCTGATAATAGCTCTTCTAAACGTTTAGTATCTCGTGGCATAAATAAATTTTGTCCCGTATCAGACTTTAAAAAGCTACAGGCAACTGCAGCTCTCAATAGCAAAGTTCGATTATAAGGCTTCTTTTGACTTGCCTTTAAATATATTGAAGCTAAGCTCTGAAGTTTTTTGTCGTTATCAGTTAAATAAGCTGAAACAATCTTTTGATAGTCAATGTTATCGTTTAAACTATCGGTAACAAATTCAGATGGCTTAATACGCATGCGTTCAAGCATTGCAATTACTTTTTCAAAAGACATATTAGCCTGTCCTTTTTCCCAATAATATAAAGAAGACTTAGAAGTAATGTCACGAGAAGCTGCATCTAAACTCATCCTTTTTTGTTTTCTTATTTGTTTAAATTTTTCGCCAAACTTAATATTTATAAAATCTCCTAATTTAAAGCATAAATTAAATGATACTTATTTATTTAACGGTGATTTTATCTGCAACAAAAGGATATTGCCTTAACAATTCCGCAAAATGCTTTACTAATCGACACGTAACGACTGTTTCAATAAGTTCATAATCAATTTATCTATTCTCTTATATTATATATAGCCAACCCAAATATTTTGACAAGATGAAATTGTGCTTTTGCAGTAAAAAATAATCGGAAATTTGTTCTGTATACAGAAATTTTCATTTTTGTAATTAAGATTTTATATATTATTCATAATAAGAGGAATGCTGAAAGTAAGGAGATAAAGATGAAAAAAATCAGTAAATTGTGTATTTCGCTATTCGTCATAGTTGCTTTACTATTTATTGGTATAAAAGTAAGTAATAATAGGCAGAATGCTAAAGCAGATCAGACCAAAATTACCTACGTAAAAAAGAAGGGCAGGACTATTAAAGTCTTTAATGTTCCTGCCTTTGAAAAAATTAACGTTAATATCAATAAAGCTCGTCTGGATAAAAGATTTATCAACCTTAAAGTTACAACAGGAAAGAGTTTTCAGGTTAAGGCTACCGGGCCAGATGCAAAGAAAATAAAAGCTACTGTTAACAATAAAAGTCTCACTATTTCTAGCTCACACTCAATCCGTAAAGGCAGATACAATGTCAGTGTAACGGTACCTAATAGCG
>NZ_JAFNPD010000020.1:0-2145 GCF_026535825.1 Lactobacillus sp. B4026 | reverse complement strand
CCTGGTTTTAACTGCAGCCCAGCCGTCATTGCCAATAAATTTTCAATCGTAATCTTTTTCGCACCCGGTATTGCCGGATAGAACCGCGCTAAGCGCTCATGCAAGCTCAGCTTGCCCTCCTGCACTAGCTTCATGACCATGGCGGCGGTCATTGACTTTTGGACGGAATTAATTAAATAACTAGTGTCAGTAGTATTATTGCTAGCATAATCAAGCAAAACTTTGCCTTTGCTAATAACTAAAACTGAACCCTTGATCCCTAAGGCATCAATTCGCTGGCGCACTATTTTACTTTTAAACGATTGTTTTGCGGCTTTTGCTTAGCTGCGACTTCATAGCGGGCTTTTTGCCACTTCTTGGTATAGAAGTAGTTATGGATGTTGTAGTTGTAGCGGTTATCGGGCTGGGCCATGAACGGCTTAACCGCCTGGTCGACTGCCACCCAGCCGCGCCAGCCCAAGTGAATCGTATCTTCCATGAAGTACTGCTCGCCGCCCCGCTTTGACAAGTCGGTAACCTGGTCAAAGCCTTGGCTGCGCAGCTGGTACTTAATTTTAGCGACTGCCTGCTGGTACATCGTCTGCGATAAGCCGGTATAATCCGCCCACTTTTGGTTAATTGGCGGAATGATGAACAAGACATTGGTGTGCTGCTTGGCAAACTGGTGCAACATCAGCTCAAAATCGCTGTATTCGACCGACCTGGTATAATCAAAGTTTTTCTGACTGTCCTTTAATTTAGCCAGATTACGCTTATTCAGCCGCATCTTAAAGAAACGGTTGTTAATCCCAAACTCATTGGAATTAGTATGAATTGCCGCTTGCTGGCTGGCAACTCGGTCCAGTGCCTTGGCCGAGTCAGTTGCTGGCAGCAGCTTGGCCTGACCATTTATTTTGGGCAGGCGGTCGCGCAATTGGAAGGTACTGAAAAACTTGTCCTCATTATTAAGCATGCGCCGCTGATTTTCGAGGTAGAAACGCTGCACGCTTGACAAGGGCTGGCCGCTGGCTGCTTTTTTCATACCGGCTTTGACCATGCCCTTGACTTCCGGCATTGCCAAGAAGCGCTGGGCAGCGTAGCGGCTGGCGCGGCTGCTTTTCTTGAGATCTAACAAGAAGTTGCAGGCCTGCAGCGGTGAATAATACAGTGCAAACGCATCCGGGTTTTGCCCCATTTTCGTAAACCATTGCGGTGACACAATCACGACGGCTTTTTTATTTTTTAGCTGCTTGGCCGTTCCCTGCATGCCCAAAAATTGGGCTAGCGACTGGCTGCCCGGCCCGCCTAGTAAAAACGGCCGGTAATTGCGGTGATATTTTTGGGCCAACACGCTGGGGTGCAGCGGATCAAGCCGGGACAACTCGCTAGAGCCGTAAAAGGGCACGTAGTCGTCCTTAAAGGCATCCTGCTTCATCAAGGAACCCTTAAAAACCGTGGTCGTCTGCGAATTGGCCGCCTGATAAATAGCGTCCTGCGAAAAGGTCCGCTCCCAAGGCAACAAAAAAATCACCAGCAATAAGATAAAAGCGCAAAGAACTGGGCCAAAAATTTGCCACAGCCGGCGTTTGTTACTCATTTTTTAAACTTTCCACCTTTGCCACAATCTTGCTGGGCGTATTCCATTCGTTCCGGTCAAATTCGGAAACCGGCACATCGATCGCAAATTTTTCCTGCAGGTTCAATAACATCTGCACGCTGGCCATGGAGTCCATTAGCCCGTTGGCAAAAATATCTTCATCCATCTTGCCGGCTAAGTCTTCTCCAGTTAAATCTTGTAAAATTGCTAAAACTTCTTCTTTAATATCCATGATTAAACCTCTTAAATAATTCTATTGCCTGTTTAAGCTACTTCCAGCCAAACCAGAGCTGGCTGAGAAAACCTGAAAAAATCAGGAAGCTGAAACAAACGACGTTAAAGGTGACGAAAATTGCCAGCCACTTGGTGTACTTGTTAGCCGGCAGCTTGTCCTTATGCTTCTTTTTAAACCTGAGCCAGCAGTCATTAATAATGATGGCGCAGGCATGGAACAAGCCGTAAACAATGTAATACCAGCTTAGCCCGTGCCAAAAGCCCATCACTAAAAACAAGAGCAGGTAGGCCGCCTGCGACAGGCGCACCGGGTTTTTAAACAGCTTTTTCTTCAT
>NZ_JAFNPD010000019.1:0-2797 GCF_026535825.1 Lactobacillus sp. B4026 | reverse complement strand
ATGGTTCAGGATCCAACGGTTCTGACTCAAATGGCTCAGGCAGCAATGGTTCAGGATCTAATGGCTCAGGCTCAAATGGTTCAGGCTCCAACGGCTCAGGCTCAAATGGTTCAGGATCCAACGGCTCAGGCTCAAATGGTTCAGGCAGCAATGGTTCAGACTCCAACGGCTCAGGCTCCAACGGTTCAGGCAGCAACGGTTCAGGCAGCAATGGTTCAGGATCAAATGGTTCTGACTCCAACGGCTCAGGATCCAACGGTTCAGACTCCAACGGTTCAGGCTCAAATGGTTCAGGCTCGAATGGTTCCGGTTCAAATGGTTCTGACTCCAACGGTTCAGGATCAAATGGCTCAGGATCCAACGGTTCAGGATCAAATGGTTCTGACTCCAACGGCTCTGGATCAAATGGCTCGGGCAGCAATGGTTCAGGATCCAACGGTTCTGACTCAAATGGCTCAGGCAGCAATGGTTCAGGATCTAATGGCTCAGGCTCAAATGGTTCAGGATCCAACGGCTCAGGCTCAAATGGTTCAGGCAGCAATGGTTCAGACTCCAACGGCTCAGGCTCCAACGGTTCAGGCAGCAATGGTTCAGGATCTAATGGTTCAGGATCAAATGGCTCTGGCTCCAACGGTTCAGGCAGCAATGGTTCAGGATCTAACGGTTCTGACTCAAATGGCTCAGGCAGCAATGGTTCAGGATCTAATGGTTCCGGCAGCAATGGTTCAGGATCTAATGGTTCCGGCTCAAATGGTTCGGACTCCAACGGTTCAGGATCTAATGGTTCCGGTTCAAATGGCTCAGACTCCAACGGTTCAGGCAGCAATGGTTCCGGCTCCAACGGCTCCGACAGTAATGGTTCAGGCTCTAACGGTTCAGGATCAAATGGTTCTGACTCCAACGGCTCTGGATCAAATGGCTCGGGCAGCAATGGTTCAGGATCCAACGGTTCTGACTCAAATGGCTCAGGCAGCAATGGTTCAGGATCTAATGGCTCAGGCTCAAATGGTTCAGGATCCAACGGCTCAGGCTCAAATGGTTCAGGCAGCAATGGTTCAGACTCCAACGGCTCAGGCTCCAACGGTTCCGGCAGCAATGGTTCAGGATCAAATGGTTCAGGATCAAATGGCTCTGGCTCCAACGGTTCCGGCAGCAATGGTTCAGGATCTAACGGTTCTGACTCAAATGGCTCAGGCAGCAATGGTTCAGGATCTAATGGCTCAGGCTCAAATGGTTCGGACTCCAACGGTTCAGGATCTAATGGTTCCGGTTCAAATGGCTCAGACTCCAACGGTTCAGGCAGCAATGGTTCCGGCTCCAACGGCTCCGACAGTAATGGTTCAGGCTCTAACGGTTCAGGATCAAATGGTTCTGACTCCAACGGCTCTGGATCAAATGGCTCGGGCAGCAATGGTTCAGGATCCAACGGTTCTGACTCAAATGGCTCAGGCAGCAATGGTTCAGGATCTAATGGCTCAGGCTCAAATGGTTCAGGATCAAATGGTTCAGGATCAAATGGTTCAGGCAGCAATGGTTCAGACTCCAACGGCTCAGGCTCCAACGGTTCCGGCAGCAATGGTTCAGGATCAAATGGTTCAGGATCAAATGGCTCTGGCTCCAACGGTTCCGGCAGCAATGGTTCAGGATCTAACGGTTCTGACTCAAATGGCTCAGGCAGCAATGGTTCAGGATCTAATGGTTCCGGCAGCAATGGTTCAGGATCTAATGGCTCAGGCTCAAATGGTTCGGACTCCAACGGTTCAGGATCTAATGGTTCCGGTTCAAATGGCTCAGACTCCAACGGTTCAGGCAGCAATGGTTCCGGCTCCAACGGCTCCGACAGTAATGGTTCAGGCTCTAACGGTTCAGGCAGCAATGGTTCAGGATCTAATGGTTCAGACTCCAACGGTTCCGGCTCAAATGGTTCCGGCTCCAACGGTTCAGACTCAAATGGTTCCGGCTCCAACGGTTCCGGCTCTAACGGTTCAGGCTCAAATGGTTCCGGCAGCAATGGTTCCGGCTCCAACGGTTCTGACTCAAATAGCTCAGGATCTAATGGTTCAGGCAGCAATGGTTCAGGATCTAACGGTTCAGGCAGCAATGGTTCCGGTTCAAATGGCTCAGACTCTAATGGTTCTGACTCAAATGGCTCCGGCTCCAACGGCTCCGACAGTAATGGTTCAGGCTCTAACGGTTCAGGCAGCAATGGTTCAGGATCTAATGGTTCAGACTCCAACGGTTCCGGCTCAAATGGTTCCGGCTCCAACGGTTCAGACTCAAATGGTTCCGGCTCTAACGGTTCAGGCTCAAATGGTTCCGGCAGCAATGGTTCCGGCTCCAACGGTTCTGACTCAAATAGCTCAGGATCTAATGGTTCAGGCAGCAATGGTTCAGGATCTAACGGTTCAGGCAGCAATGGTTCCGGTTCAAATGGCTCAGACTCTAATGGTTCTGACTCAAATGGCTCCGGCTCCAACGGCTCCGACAGTAATGGTTCAGGCAGTAATGGTTCCGGCTCCAACGGTTCTGACTCCAACGGTTCCGGCTCAAATGGCTCCGGCTCCAACGGTTCAGGCAGCAATGGTTCCGGTTCAAATGGCTCAGGCTCAAATGGTTCAGGCAGCAATGGTTCCGGTTTAAATGGCTCAGGATCCAACGGCTCAGGCAGCAATGGTTCCGGCTCCAACGGTTCTGACTCAAATGGCTCAGGCTCAAATGGTTCTGGCTCAAATGGTTCTGGCTCAAATGGCTCCGGCTCCAACGGCTCCGACAGTAATGGTTCAGGATCTAACGGTTC
>NZ_JAFNPD010000018.1:0-3886 GCF_026535825.1 Lactobacillus sp. B4026 | reverse complement strand
AATGCGCAGGATATTAAGGATAAGTTCAAGCAATATGATGATCCAATTAATGAGTTCCCGCATGCAGCAACAAAGACGTTAGACGAGCAAAAGCAAACAGCTAAGGATAAGATTGATCAGATAGCTACTCAAGTTAAGGGTGAAATTGATAAAGATCCGACCTTAACAACCTCTGAGAAGACAGCTCAAAAGTCCAAGGTCGATAGCGATGCCCAGATAGCTAAGGGCAACATTGACAAGGCAGCTGATGCGCAAGGTATACTTGATGCTCTTAATGCTGGTGAAGAAGCAATTAGGAACGATCACGTACCAAACACAACTTCTCTGGAAGACCAAAAGAAGATTGCTAAGGATAAGATTGATCAAAAAGCAGTTGAAATTAAGAATGCTATTGATAATGATGAAACTTTAACAACGGCTGAAAAGACCAAGCAAAAGGCTAAGGTTGACACTGATGCTACTATTGCAAAGCAGAATATTGAAGATGCATTAAATGCTCAAGGTGTTGAAGATGCGCGTAATGATGGCATTAAGCAGATTGAATCTGACCATGTGCCAAATACAGTTTCATTACCTGATCAAAAGCAAACTGCTAAAGACAAGATTGATCAAGAAGCCGTTAATATTAAGAATGACATCGATAATGATGACAGCTTAACAACAGCTGAAAAATCGAAGCAAAAAGCTAAGGTTGATTCAGATGCTAAGATAGCTAAGGCTAATATTGATAATGCTGAGAATGCTCAAGAAGTTAAGGATGAGCTCAAAGCAGGTATTACTGCAATTGATAATGATCATGTACCAAATACGGCTTCACTTGATGAGCAAAAGCAGAGTGCTAAGGACAGGATTGATCAAGAAGCTGTTAACATCAAGAAGGACATCGATAATGATGAAACTTTAACTAGTTCTGAAAAGGCAGCCCAAAAAGCTAAGGTAGATGCCGATTCTAGAGTAGCTAAGGATAAGATTGATACTGCTGCGAATGCACAAGGAGTTAAAGACGAACTCAAGGCGGGTATCACAGCGATCGATGATGATCACCAACCAGGTGCCGTTACACTTGATGAACAAAAGCAGACTGCTAAAGACAGAATTGATCAAGAAGCTAAACTTATCAAGAATTCAATCACGACAGATCCTACTTTGACTAACGAAGAAAAGGCGGCTCAAAAGGCACAAGTCGATGCCGATGCTAAGGCAGCTAAGGATAAGATTGCTGCTGCTGCAAATGCTCAAACTGTTATCAATGAAACTAATAATGGTATTACTGCAATTGATAATGATTATGTACCAAGCGATACAACACTTGATGATCAAAAGCAAGATGCTAAGGATCGAATTGATGAAGAGGCACTTAAGATTAAGGGCTGGATTGCTAAAGACCCAACACTTGATGATAAGACCAAGGCTGATCAAGCTGCAGCTGTTGATGCCGCTGCTACTAGCGCAAAGCAAAGTATTGATACTGCAACAAACGCTCAGGGCGTTAAGAATTCACTTGATCGTGGTATTACCATAATTGATTCTAAATATGTAAGTAATCCATTTACATTAGCTGAGCAAAAAGAATACGCTAAGCAATTAATTAGAGACGAAGCTGAAATTGTAAAGGCTGCGATTAATAGTGATCCAGTTCTTGATGACAAGACTAAAGCGGATCAAGTTAAGGCTGTAGAAGCTCAAGCCCAAAAAGCAATTGACAGAATTGATGGAGCAGTTAATGCTCAAGCAGTTCAAGTAGAATATGCTAAGGGAATTACAGCACTTCACGCTCAGCACTTATCTGGTACTGATCTTGATTCACAAAAGAAGGATGCTAAAGATAAGCTTGACCAAGAAGCAGCTACAATCACTGGTATTATCAACAAAGATACTTCACTTGATGAGTCTGCTCGAGCAACTCAAATTGCTAATGTTGATTCTGAATTGCAAAAAGCTAAGAATGCAATTGATCGTGCTAAGACTTCACAAGAAATAAGTGATAAAGAAGTTGCTGGAATTAATGCAATTGATGCGCAATATGTACCTGGTAAATCACTTCCAGATCAAAAAGCTAGTGCTGCGAAGGCTCTTGATGATGCCGCTGCTGCAGCAAAAGATAAGATTGCACAATCTAAGAACGTTACTCCTGAAGATAAAGCTAAGGCAAATCAAGCAGTTGATGATGCAGTCAACAGTGCTAAGTCAGTAATTAATGCAGCTCAAGACGCTCAAGGAATTAGCCAAGCTGTTTCTGATGGTATTGATGCAATTAATGCTGTAGTTAAAGCTAATAGTGCAGCTGACCTAAAGGCTTTGAAGCAAAATGCTAAGGATCAAATTGCTACTGAAGCAGCTGCAATTGAAAAGGCTATATCTGCTGATCCAACTTTGACTAATGATGAGAAGCAAGTTCAGATATCTAATGTTAAGTTAGAAGCAGATAAAGCTACAAATGCAATTGATCGTGCAGTAGATGCTCAAGAAGTAGCTGATAAGCAGGCAGCTGGAATTGCAGCAATTGATGCTCAATATATTCCAGGTAAGTCAATTGCAGATCAAAAGAATGCAGCTGTTAAAGCAATTGACGATGCGGCTACAGCTGCAAAGGATAAGATTGCACAATCTAAGAATGTTACTGATGCTCAGAAGGCAAAGGCAAACCAAGCAATTGATGATGCCGCAGCTAAGGGCAAGGAAGCAGTTAGAGTAGCAGTTGGTTCTGATGAAATTAGTAAAGCTATCTCCGATAGCGCAATCGCAATTAATGATGTGGTTAAAGCTAATAGTGCTATTGAATTAGCAGGACAAAAGCAAAGTGCTAAAGATTCAATTGATGATGAAGCATTAATTATCAGAAAGAGAATTAATAGTGATGCAAGCTTAACCGCAGCTGAAAAGTCGAAGCAAATAGCTAATGTTGATCTAGAAGCAAATAAAGCTAAGAATGCAATTGATCGTGCGGAAGATGCTGCAACTGTTAACAGTAAGATGAATGCTGGTGTTGAAGCAATCGATGCACAGTACATTCCTGGTAAGCCATTTGAAAGTCAAAAGGCTGATGCTATTCAAGCAATTACTGATGCAGCTACTGCAGCTAAAGATAAGGTTGATAAAGATCAATCTAAGACTGCTGCAGAAAAGACTAAAGAAAAACAAGCTATTGATGATGCCGCAGCTGCAGCTAAAGATTCAATTAACAAGGCCAAAGATGCTGAAGACATTAATAATGGTAAAGCAGCTGGTATTGCTGGAATTGATGTAGCTCAAAAACCAGTTATTACTCTTGACGATCAAAAGCAAGCTGCTAAGGATGCAATTGATGCCGCAGCTAATGCAGCCAAGAATAAGATTTCTCAAGATTTGAATTTAACTAATGAGCAAAAAGCTGCTGCGAATAAAGCAGTTGATGATGCCGCAGCTGCAGCCAAAGATGCTGTTGATAAAGCAACTGATGCTGATGGAATTGAAAAGGCTAAGTCTGATGGAACTGCGAATGTAACTCAGATAACAACTGATGCAGATAACCAGGCTCAATTCCAAAAAGATAAGTCTGTAGCTAAAGATCAAATCAAACAAATGGGTGAAGATGCTAAAGAGTCCATTGATAAATCCGAGTTAAGTGACAGCGATAAAAAAGCAGCCAAGGATAAGATTGATCAAGCTGTAAAAGAATTTCAAGATAAAGCTGATGCTGCCAAATCTAATGAAGAATTACTAATTGTTATGGCCGATGCTTCAAAAGTAATTAATTCATTTGGTAAAAATAATAATGGCTCAGGCAGCAACGGCTCCGGTTCAAATGGTTCTGACTCAAATGGCTCAGGCAGCAATGGTTCCGGTTCAAATGGTTCTGACTCAAATGGCTCAGGCAGCAATGGTTCAGGATCAAATGGTTCTGACT
>NZ_JAFNPD010000023.1:0-3896 GCF_026535825.1 Lactobacillus sp. B4026 | reverse complement strand
ACTGAAACGAAAAATCGACCAGCCCTTTGCTTTATCTGCCAGTATAAACTACCAGCACAAAAAAAGAAAAACACGAAAAAGTATAGACTCCGCCTTAACGGCGTAGCCTTAAGGAACCGAGCCAATGGCTCTCTCTATTCTTTGCCTATCAGCGACAAAAAATAGAGAGATTCTCAACATTCTCAAAACTGTCAATTAAAGACTTCAATAGATTAGTATTCAGGTCTTTAATTGACAGCTTTGCCAACAGATTAAGCGCATCTTGCCCTTGCCCTTAACAGCAATAGTTTTACTTCATTTTTCGGAAGGGGTTTTTCTTGATTTTGATTCGAGAGCCGATAAATCGAATATATGCTGATAAGGTAGTTGGTTGCTGTTCCAAGACTTCCCGTAGTGGTCGCAACTTGCGAGCATCACTACATTTGCCACGTCTTCGTTGCGTGTTAGGCAACAGGTTTAGTTTACCTTTGGTGGTTGACTACACCACTGGAACGTCTCCAGCAAGGCACGAGCTTTATTAAATGACTAATAGAAGGATAGCTACTCCCAGCGATAATTAAGAAATTGTCAATTTCAAAAAAGCGGCAACCTTTCGATTACCGCTTTTAAAAATTAATCTGTTTCAGTTTTCTCCATACGTCTTGTATTTTCCTAGTTAAGTTGCTAAGATATACTAGATGAAAGAGAAAAAGTACTGATTGGTTAGTTCGGTAATCAATTAGCAGCTTTGTAGGTACGCCAATACTTGCAAAGCTCTTTTTTTATCTTTTTTATTTAATTACTTATCATCATAGCATAAAAAAGAGAAATTGATAGATTTAATTTTTAAGATGATAGAATACCTGAGCAAATTATTATTTATCAATGAAAATATAATCTAAGAGAATAACTCGTTGTAATCTTCAGGATGTATCTTATACATGCGTGAGTCCTAATGTGAATATCATTAATATTACTTAATATTAACGAACATTAACGAATACTACAAAAGTATATTGTGGTATACTCTCTTTATGAGAAACGATATTAAGGATTTCGATTATAAAAAAAGCATCGTTCTTAATAAGAACGATGCCCTTATCAGCTTACTTTTGAAGTAAGCCAGCGATTAGCGCTATAAGCGCTAACACTGCTATTATTGATTCCATTACATCAGCTCGCTTTCTCAAAATATCGATAAAGCATTCAAGCAAGTTATGAGATACCGACTCTTACTTGCTTTTTTGCTATAACGCAATTTTATCACAGATACCTACGCGTACCAGCTAAAAGTGCGAAGCAAATTACGAGCTTTCGTTTTAAACCTTACAGGGACTTGGGGTTTAAAAAACAAAAAAATATATTCAGCTGTTCACAGTCGCACTATTAATTAGCAAAATTAGGAAGCATTATTTACATTTAATGCTTTTACTGCTAGCCTAACAGGTGAGGTACATATTTTGTTAGAGCCAAAATATGCTTAGTACTATAAAGTTTTTGAACTAATCATTTTCCAATTGATTAGTTCTTTATCTTTTTTTGCGCTCTTTTCGATAGTCCAACCTAAAAATTATAGTTACAGTAGGCTCTGGTAGCATACTGAATAATTTTCCTGAATAATTTTGAAGGATATTGATAATACTTCTAACTGTGGTTGGAAAACGATAGCTAATTATTAATGCAGCTAATATTCCGATTACTATTCCTAAAATTATGATTATGTTTTTTCTGCTAATATGTTTCATCATCTAATCTTCTACTTTCTGGCAATAAACTTGCCAATCAATGAACCAAGCTTTTCTTGGGTCTACTATTAATCTAGCAAAAGGGTTTATTTTGGGATTTTAATCGTTAAAATGCTGTTATACTGGGATTCCTAAAATGAAGCAAAAGACTGATTAGTCTCTATTGGATTAATCAGTCTTTTGCTTCATCTAGAAATTAGCAATTAGAAGTTGCTCAATTTTAATATTGCTGCATATTATCAGCAATTCGCCTAGTTACTCACTAGGCTTTTTCTTTTTCCGAGCTGGTGCACGTTAGTGCAACCAACGCTCGGAAATGAAAACCCAACAAGGGCTTGCAGTGTTAACTTGATTATTACAAAAGTTTAACGCCATTTTATTTTTAACACCCCCTATTTTTGCAAAATAAGCAGACGCTTCCTGATTCCATCGGCAAAACTGCTTTAGATTTAGGTTTTGCGCCGCAGTTCATTATCATCGATGAGTATTCTTCATTATTAGCCAGTTTAGGCTCTGACAAAGACGATAAAACAATTAAATCACGAATTGAAAGTTGCTTGACACAGTTAACGCAAAAAGCTCGTCAAGCTAGCATTCTCGTGATTATCAGCCTGCAGCGAGCATCGGTTGATTCAGGCTTAACGTCAAATATCAGAGCAAACTGTGACTTAAAAATCTTGCTTGGGAGCAGTGACAGTACTACTATCTCAATGTTATTTGGCTCGCAAGCTGGCACCAATTTACCGCAAGTTAATCAAGTCGGGGGGGCTATTATTTGCGCAGCAACATGCAGATGCCTGAGCAATTTTTTGTGCCTGATTTTGACTTAGCAAAAGTCATCAAAGCCTATCAGCCCACACCACGACAGCATATCATGACAGCGGGCAGGTTAATCGACCAGCTGCTCGAAAAGCAGGCTTTTGACCCACAAAAATTAAATCAAATAAAAAATGAGCTAACCATGTTAACTCATTCAATTAATGATAAATCCGTCTTAAATGCGGTGAATGCTAGTTTTGACGCCGTTAACCACGCTCTAGCCCTAGGTAAATATGACGAAAATATCATGATAGAAATCCAGCATAATCTCGACCGTGCCGGCGACCGCATCGTCTACATTATGTGATTTACTGAACTTCGGAAAACAGGCATTATGTAAAGCACTTACGCCCCCAAGGGTTTGCGCCGATGAGATTTTCAACTAAAGTTAATCGGTAAAAAAACTCGGGTACGTTATTGTTAGGACTCTACTCTTAGTAGGGTTCTTTTCTTTTTCATTTTTTAAGGAAACTTTGTGATTAAAATCACTAATTCTCCTATCGACTAATTTTTTGTCAATTTACCAGATACGCCTAAAACGCATTTTAAGCCGTTCTGAGCGGTTTTTAAATACTCTGGTATGTTTATACCTTTATTTAAATAATTTTTGCCACCAATGATGTGACGTAGGTTCGACAGGCGAATTAACTGCTCCATCTTGTTTTTGAAGCTGATTATCAGTCAGTCGCTGTAATTTATTATCGTCTTTATCTGTTAGATTAAGTTGCTGAGCTTGGTCGGCTAGTTTTGCCAATTTATTCGCCAGGTCAGCAATGGTAGCATCTTTCTGTTTACCATCTTGTTTCAACTCGTCAATTTCGGCTTGTTTCCTTTGCAACTCTTTTTGCAGAAAATCAATTGTAGAAAAGCCATTAGAAGTGGCTTCATTATTACTCTTATGAGCATTTTGATATTGTTGAATTATTGTTTCCTGATAGAGTTTCTTGTTTCCTTTTCTTGTTTCTTCGGAAACATTATTTTTGCTAAGCCATTTGCTTAATGTGCCCTTAGAAACACCTAATCTTTCAGCAATTTCTCGTTGTGATAATAGCTTTAATTCTTGTTTCATTGTTTCGTTTCCTTCATCGTTTCACTAGTTTCCAACTGAAACGAAAAATCGACCAGCCCTTTGCTTTATCTGCCAGTATAAACTACCAGCACAAAAAAAGAAAAACACGAAAAAGTATAGACTCCGCCTTAACGGCGTAGCCTTAAGGAACCGAGCCAATGGCTCTCTCTATTCTTTGCCTATCAGCGACAAAAAATAGAGAGATTCTCAACATTCTCAAAACTGTCAATTAAAGACTTCAATAGATTAGTATTCAGGTCTTTAATTGACAGCTTTGCCAACAG
>NZ_JAFNPD010000022.1:1444-3106 GCF_026535825.1 Lactobacillus sp. B4026 | reverse complement strand
TCGAGTTAGTACATTGAAAACTGAATATAATCCAAGAAAAAACCGAGAAACAATCAAAAGAGAACAGATTGCAAAGAGCGACCGAGAGAGTTCGAGAGAACAAAGATCTTGAGTAAGGTCAAGTAAATAAGGGCGCACGGTGAATGCCTAGGCACATTAAGGCGAAGAAGGACGTGACGAACCACGAAAGGCTTCGGGGAGCAGTAAGTACGCAATGATCCGGAGATATCCGAATGGGGGAACCCAATGCAGCGATGCATTACTGATATATGAATAGATAGTATATCAGGGCAAGACGCAGTGAACTGAAACATCTAAGTAGCTGCAGGAAGAGAAAGAAAAATCGATTTCCAGAGTAGCGGCGAGCGAAACGGAAAGAGCCCAAACCAGATGATTTATCATTTGGGGTTGTAGGACTGCAAGAAGGCAGTTATAAGGATAGCAGAATTATCTGGGAAGGTAAGCCAGAGAGGGTGAGAGCCCCGTAAGCGAAATCCAAGTAACGCCGAGCAGGATCCTGAGTAGGTCGGAACACGAGGAATTCCGATTGAAGCAGCGAGGACCATCTCGCAAGGCTAAATACTAGAATGTGACCGATAGTGAACCAGTACCGTGAGGGAAAGGTGAAAAGAACCCCGGAAGGGGAGTGAAAGAGAACCTGAAACCGTGTGCCTACAAGTAGTCAAAGCCCATTAAAGGGTGATGGCGTGCCTTTTGTAGAATGAACCGGCGAGTTACGTTAAATAGCGAGGTTAAGTCAGAAAAGACGGAGCCGGAGCGAAAGCGAGTCTGAAGAGGGCGAGAGAGTTGTTTGATGTAGACCCGAAACCAAGTGACCTACCCATGACCAGGTTGAAGGTGCGGTAAAGCGCACTGGAGGACCGAACCCACGTAAGTTAAAAATTGCGGGGATGAGTTGTGGGTAGCGGTGAAATTCCAAACGAACTTGGAGATAGCTGGTTCTCTCCGAAATAGCTTTAGGGCTAGCCTGGTGCGAGGATGATAATGGAGGTAGAGCTCTGTTTGGACGAGGGGCCCGTCAGGGGTTACTGAATTCAGATAAACTGCGAATACCATATATCAAAGCACTGGAGTCAGACTGCGAGTGATAAGATCCGTAGTCGAAAGGGAAACAGCCCAGATCACCAGTTAAGGTCCCAAAATCTATGCTAAGTGGAAAAGGATGTGGAGTTGCGTAGACAACTAGGATGTTGGCTTAGAAGCAGCCATCATTAAAAGAGTGCGTAATAGCTCACTAGTCGAGTGACGCTGCGCCGAAAATTTACCGGGGCTAAGCATAGTACCGAAACTGTGGATGCGTAGTAATACGCGTGGTAGGAGAGCGTTCTAAGAGCGGAGAAGCTTAATCGAGAGGATAAGTGGAGCGCTTAGAAGTGAGAATGCCGGTATGAGTAGCGCAAGATAGGTGAGAATCCTATCCGCCGAAAGACTAAGGTTTCCTGGGGCAGGCTCGTCCGCCCAGGGTAAGTCGGGACCTAAGGCGAGGCCGAAAGGCGTAGTCGATGGACAACAGGTAGAAATTCCTGTACTGCGTTAGATCGTTAATAGCGAAGGAGGGACGCAGGAGGCAAAGAACGCATGGTGCTGGACATCCATGTTTAAGCAATAAGTGTAAGAGTGAGTCAAATGCTTGCTTTTAAA